>JAVWKG010000001.1:0-84526 GCA_036638655.1 Lysinibacillus sp.
CGACACCAAAAATTAAATTGAAGTCACGGCGTAATAATGCGTTTAAGTGTGGGTCATAGTCAGCATGTGATTCTGATTGTAAGTAATCGAAGCCGCCATCACCTTTAGTAAGACCGTGTTCTTTACCGAAAGCTTGAACACCTTCCCACGCAGATTGGTTGAATGATTTGTCATCCACGCCACCTACGTCAGTTACCATTGCAATTGAAAACGTTTCTTCCGTTGGCGTATCGCCTTTTGCAGTATCGTTTTCTTTTTCAGGCTTTTCGTCTTTCGTGCCACATGCACCTAAAATTGCACTTGCAGCTAACACTGATGTTAATACTAAACCAAATTTACGTTTTGTCATTTGAGTAACCCCCCAGGTTTTTGTAATTAGCAGGAAAAAGTTAGAAATGTTCTACACCCGTTTACGTACTACATGGAAGCTGAATTTATCAGCCCTAAAATAATTTTTTGAAAATAGCACTACTTGGTCATTGTCATCGTAATGCAATTGCTTGAGAACGAGCAACGAAGTATCACGACCACAATTTAAAATCGGTGATGCAATTTCATGATACCCTACTGGATCAATATATGTCACAGCGTAGGCAACATGAATTTTACCGGATTGTTCAAGTGCAGAAAACAGTGAAACTTCTTTTTTTTCAACAAAGTCAGTTGGCAGGAAGCTAGCAGGCAATTTATCAATACAATAAACTACAGGCTCACCGTCTGCTGTTCTAACACGTTCGATAGTGAGTATTTTGTCCTCGTCAGTACATTGGAAGCGTTTTAAATCTTCATCAGAAGGAATGTTCTCAGTCGCCTTTAAAAAGCGAGATCCGGGACTCATACCTGCTGTTTCGATCATAGACGAAATGCTCGATAGATGTTCGATACCAGATGTAAACACGGGCTTAGGATTGACAAAAGTACCAACCCCATGACGTCTTACGATTACATTTTCTTCTTCCAACAGTCGTAGCGCTTCACGAAGTGTTGCACGACTGACTCCAAGTGATTTAGATAATTCAAATTCCGATGGGAGTTTTTCGTTTTCTTTAAAAACACCCGTTTCAATGTCGGATTTCAAACGATCGATTACTTGTAGATATAAATGACGATTATCAGCTTTAATAGTCACTTTAAATCACCACCAAAATCAGAGATCAGACATCTGATGTACAACATTCCTACTAATCGTTCATTAATATAACATTTTTACAGAATTAAATAAATAGTTTTAATAATTTCTGTATTAGAATAGATATTTCCGCTTGTTTCATCACTTATAATCAGTCATGCTGATTGTTGTTGATACTAGTCGTAACGTAATTGTGTCGAAAAATTAAACAAGTTATTTCACAATATTTTTTTGCGATTACTGATCATAATTTTCGATGAGTACACGTCTTGGCTTACTTCCTTCAGGTGGTCCTACAACGCCCCGTTGCTCCATTTGGTCGACAATACGCGCTGCTCTAGAATAGCCAACTCTAAATCTGCGTTGCAACATCGATACAGAGGCAGTTTGCATATTAACGACTAACTGAACAGCCTCATCGTATAGATCGTCTGTATCCTCCAAAATCTCTGCTTCTTCAGTTGGAATCATTTCTTCTTGGTACTGCGCCTTTTGTTGTTCTATAACAAAGTTAACGACCGATTCAACCTCCTGATCCGACAAAAAAGCACCTTGTACGCGCCTTGGCTTAGAAGCTCCTGTTGGTAAAAATAGCATGTCTCCTCGGCCCAATAATCTTTCCGCACCACCCATGTCAAGAATAGTTCTTGAGTCGATTGATGACGAAACAGCAAAAGCAATTCGAGATGGAATATTCGCTTTAATGACCCCTGTTAATACATCAACACTTGGTCTTTGTGTCGCTAATATTAAATGGATACCCGCTGCACGAGCCATTTGTGCAAGTCTTGTGATGGAATCTTCGACATCATTCGACGCCACCATCATTAAATCTGCTAATTCGTCAACAATAACGACAATATAAGGCAATTTCGGATGCTTTTCTTCCACCGTTTCATTTGCAAGTCGCACATGCTCGTTATACCCTTCAATATTTCTAGTCCCCGTATGTGAAAACAGATCATAACGTCGTTCCATTTCCGAAACAACCTTTTTCAAAGCCTGTGAAGCTTTTCTTGCATCTGTTACAACCGGGGCCAGTAAATGTGGAATACCATTATATACATTAAGCTCCACCATTTTTGGGTCAATCATCATGAGTTTGACTTCATGCGGTTTCGTACGCATTAATAACGAAACAATAATGCCATTGATACATACACTTTTCCCACTACCTGTTGAGCCTGCTACAAGTAAATGAGGCATTTTGTTTAGTTCTGCTAATACAGCTTGACCCGTAATATCTCGACCAAACGCCACTTGTAATGGTGCATCCGGGCGATTGTTTTCTTGCGACTCTAAAACTTCGCGCAAAGTGACAATGGCAACTTCACTATTTGGTACTTCAATACCAATAGCGGACTTCCCTGGAATTGGTGCTTCCATTCGAATATCTTTAGCGGCTAAAGCTAACGCCAAATCATCTTGCAAGCCGACGATTTTACTCACCTTCACACCAATATCCGGCATTACTTCATATTTTGTTACTGCAGGACCTAAGTGAACTTGCGTTACTTTTGCTTTTACACCAAAGCTATGCAAAGTTTGTTCTAATTTTTTAGCGTTTGCTTGTATAATGCTATATTCGCCACTTTGATCATGCTGAGGTGGTAGTTGCAAAAGGTTCATGGCTGGTAGCTGGTAGTCTGCATTTTCAATTGTGGAATCCCCTGCTATGTCCACACTTTCCATTAAATCATCTTGCTGCATTGGTTCCGACTTGTGTTGCAGCGCTGCCCCTTCTGAATGTTGCGCCACATTTTGTGTAAACGCAGAAATAATCGGTTCAAACGGTTCTTCTTCCTGTATTTCTTCCTGCATTGTTGGCGGCTCTTCCATACATACAGCTGCAAGCTCATCTGCTGATTGTTGGTTATTTTTTGTTCTCCTACTTTTAGCTTCCTTTTGTTTAGGTGCATTCCTCCTCTTTTCCTGTCTCTTGCTAAGCCACTTCCCAAATAATTTCGGCATTTTTTCTGCCAAATAAGGAACTAAAGCCTTTCCTGTTACTAAAATAAGTCCTATGAAAAAAATAACCCATGCAATTATTTTTGCCCCTGAAGCATCAAATAGTATGTGTAGGCCGCTAAATAATAATGCACCGATCATCCCGCCACCAAGTGCGTTACTTCGATTAACTATGCCATCCGTATCTATTAATATCCGCCACGACTCTCTTAAAATAGAATTTGTTAAGAGTCCTCCAGATTTCACCATTTGCTCAAACATTATGCTATGGCTAAAAATGCTTAAGCTAAAAATAATAAGCGTTACACCTAGTACTAATCTATTTTTCAACGTCACCTTTTTACGCCCAATCATCATCAGTAACGCGATTAAAATGAACATAAAAGGAATCGCAAAATACAAATTACCTAAGAAAAACATAGCTATCGTTTGAAAAATCCGTCCAAAAATCCCATATTCAAAAATAATTAATATCGCAATTGCAATAAGTATTAGTCCGAAAATTTCAAATAATAAAGGGTGCATTCCCTTACTTTCACTTGCTGTACCCTTCGGTGTTGCTTTCCTTTTGCGGCTAATGGCCATCTTTTTCACCTTCTTCTAATACCAATTTTATATGACAACTATACATAGTAATAGAACTAAAAAAATCCGATAGAGACAAAAAGGATTCTCTAACGATACTATCGACTAGAAAATCCTTTTTCATTCAGTTCAATTCAGTATTAATATTCCATAATAATTGGAATAATCATAGGACGTCGTTTTGTTTTTTGGAATAAGAAAGCATTTAGTGTATCGCGAATTTCCTGCTTAATGTTTGTCCATTCAAACGTTTCTTTGCCTACATATTTTTCAATTACTGTTTTTGCAATTTCAGATGCTTCAGCCATCAATGCCTCTGATTCACGCACATAGACAAATCCACGTGATAAAATTTCTGGACCTGAGGCAATTTTCTTCTGTGCACGATTCAATGTCACGACTACAATGAAAATGCCATCTTGTGATAGTAACTTACGGTCACGTAATACGATATTCCCTACATCACCAACGCCAATTCCATCTATTAGCACATTCCCAGCTTGAACTCGACCACTCATACGCATTTTGCCGTTTTTATATTCGACAATATCCCCTTTGTCGGCGATAAATATTTGTGATTTTTGCAAGCCTTGTTGCTGTGCAATTTTAGAATGTGCAATTAGCATTCTATATTCGCCTTGTACAGGGATAAAGTATTTCGGTTGCATTAAATTAATCATCAATTTCAAATCTTCTTGACTACCATGACCCGAAACATGGACATTTTTGCTAGATGTTAAAATTTCCGCACCCGCTTTAGCCATTAAATTCATTGTATTAGCCATTTGCACTTCCATACTAGGTGATGGCGTGAAAGTGATTAGTACTGTATCGTCTTTTTTAATTTTAATGTCTCGGTGATGCTTGCGCACGATTTTCTCAAGTGCATCAAGTGGCTCACCTTTATTACCAGTAGCAATAATAATCAATTCGTCATTTTGGTATTTATGAATATCCGAAATTGGAATAATTGTTTCTTCATCTACAGTTAAATAACCGAGTTGTACACCTAAATCAACCGCTTTTTCTAGTGGTTTACCAACAATCGCCACTTTACGGAATGCTTTTTGTGCCTGCGTAAACACTTGTTGAATACGGATAAAGTTCGACGCGTACACAGCTACTAAAATACGACCTGGTGCTGAGTGGAACGTTTTTGAAAGCTGTTCTTCAATAACAATTTCCGAAGTTGTATGACCTGGGCGCTCGGCTTCACATGATTCAGATAAAAGCATAAATACGCCATCTTCACCTAATTGCGCCATTTTCGCTAAATCTGGTTTGAATTTACCAGTTGCTGATTGATCGAATTTAAACTCACCTGTATGAACGATTGCTCCCTCAGATGTATGGAACACGACACCTAGTGAATCTGGAATACTATGCGTTGTGTGGAAGAATGTCACATGCGTCGAATTAAAATTCATACGACTTCGATTTGTTACTTCAAAGAACTTCACCTGTTGTGGTGCAGGTAATTCTCTCAAATGTTCTTTTGCAAGCGCAATTGTCAGTTTTGACCCGTATACTGGCGCCTTAATTTTTTGTAATACATACGCAATTGAACCAATTGCATCTTCGTGACCATGTGTTAAGAAAATCCCTTTCACACGCTCTTTGTTTTCTTCTAAATACGTAATATCTGGAATGACGATATCAATGCCAAGCATTTCATCTTCTGGGAACATTAATCCACTGTCCACTACGAATAATTCTTCGTCAATTTCTACTACGTACATTGCTTTGCCGATTTCGCCCACGCCACCAAGTGGTATGATACGAATCAATTCATTTTTCTTTTTTGTCACTTTATTTCCTCCTAATATATCCCGAACAGCTAATACTTAATT
Source organism: Lysinibacillus sp. (assembly GCA_036638655.1). Taxonomy (GTDB): domain Bacteria; phylum Bacillota; class Bacilli; order Bacillales_A; family Planococcaceae; genus Lysinibacillus. The sequence continues at coordinate 5,533 of JAVWKG010000001.1, forward strand.
TTCATTATACGGTTTGCTAGGCGTTTTCACAAATCAAAATACATGTTTCATGATTGAAATATGTATTTTACTTCTTAGCTTGCTACTTTTTCGTATGTTTTCATTGGAAATGCCGGATGGTTTTCAGATTTTTCACTTGTACTTGGTGTTGTTTTATCCTGCATAGATTTCATTTTATCATGCATGAAGTTCTATTTATCACGCACAATTTTGATTTTATCATGCACTAGGTCAAGTTTATCCGGTCCAATCTTAGTAAAACGTATTTATCACTTATCATTCGACAAATTACAAACTACTCCACTCTCACACATTAAAAACGAGGCTGATTGATTTCAGCCTCGTTTCACTCTTTCTAACGGAAGTTTTTCGCTTTATCTTGATATGCATCCCAAATTTTGTCGAAATTCTCTTTTTCTTCATCTGTCATTTCGACCATTGGTAAACGTACTTGCAATGTGTCGAATCCTAGTTTTGTCATCGCATACTTGACTGGCGTTGGATTTGGCTGCGCAAACAGTGCACGCACAAGTGGCAATAACGCACGATGGATTTTGGCTGCTAGCTCATGATTGCCCTCTTCATAGGCCTTGATCATTAACTGCATATCATTTCCAACTACATGTGAAGCAACTGAAATGATACCAGCACCACCAATAGCAAGCAATGGCAATGTTAAGCCGTCATCTCCGCTATACACTAAGAAATCATCCGCTTCGTCAACATTCTCGATAATATCGCCCATTTGATCTAAGTTTCCGCTCGCTTCTTTAATCCAAGCGATATTCGGAATTTTACTTAAAGCTACAGAAGTTTCGTATGCTACATTGATGCCTGTACGTCCCGGTACGTTGTAAAGCATTACTGGTAACTTCGTTTCTTTAGAAATTGTTTCAAAGTGTGCGTAAATACCACGTTGGTTCGGTTTATTGTAATACGGAGCCACAAGCATAATGCCATTAGCACCGTTTTCTTCTGCTTTATGTGTCATAGCAATCGAATAAGCTGTTTCATTATCACCCGTTCCAGCAATTACAGGTACACGACCTGCCGCTTTTTCAACTGTGAAACGAACAACTTCGATTTTTTCTTCTGTTGTCATTGTTGGGTTTTCAGATGTCGTACCACACGCTACGATACAATCCGTCCCGTTTTCAATCAGATGATTAATAATGCGTTCTAATTCTTGATAATTAATAGTACCATCTTCATTGAACGGCGTAATCATCGCCGTTCCAATTCGACCGATATTCATTGTTACACCCCTCTTATAGTAAATGATCTTCAATCATCGCTTCTGCAATTTGGATTGAGTTTAAAGCTGCGCCTTTTAATAAGTTATCTGAGACAATCCATAAGTGGTAGCCTTTTTTATTGTCTAAATCTTGACGGATACGACCTACAAAAGTTGCATCCTCTCCTTCAGCATAAATCGGCATTGGGTAAGTTTGCGTCGTAATATCATCCTCTAGCACAATACCTGGTGCATTACGTAATACTTCAAAGATTTCAGCTACAGACACTTCTTTTTCTACTTCAATGTAAACAGATTCAGAGTGTCCAGAAACAACAGGTACACGCACGCAAGTTGCTGCTACTGAAAGTTCTGGCATGTTCATAATTTTCTTCGTTTCGTTGATCATTTTCATTTCTTCATATGTAAATCCGTTTTCAGTAAATTTATCTATTTGTGGAATGACATTACGCGCGATTGGGAAATGACGTTTGTCGCCCCCAGAAGGTAAAATGTTTGCTTCAACATTTTTGCCTGCATCCCAGTTTTCACTTTGTGTTCTTAGTTCTTGAATCGCAGAAACGCCTGCGCCTGATACAGCTTGATATGTCGATACTAATACTTTAGTTAAACCAAATGCTGCACGAATTGGCTCAAGTGCTGCTACCATTTGAATTGTTGAACAGTTAGGGTTTGCAATAATTCCTTTATGCTTCGCAAGATCACCACGATTCACCTCTGGTACTACTAGCGGTACAGTCGGATCCATACGGAAATGACTCGTATTGTCGATGACAACTGCACCACGTTTTGCCGCTTCTGGAGCAAGAGTTGCTGATACTGAACCACCTGCTGAGAATAGCGCTACATTGACACCTTCAAAAGCTTCTGGAGTTGCTTCTTCTATTGTATATGTTTGACCATTAAATTCGATTGGTTTTCCCGCTGAACGTGCCGAAGCTAGAAACTTAATGTTTCCAATTGGGAAATTGCGTTTTATTAATTGTTCCATCATTTTTGAGCCTACTGCGCCTGTTGCACCTACAACCGCAACTGTTAATTGCTTTGTCATCTGTCATCTCTCCTTGAATACTAGTTCTATAATGTGTGCTATTGTATCATATAAATACTGAAAATTGTGTGTTATCGGGTAATTATTTTAAATATTGTATTAATAATGGCTGTATCTGCTTTTTCTGTGTAATCGCTGCATCAACAGTAGCTACCATCTGTGTGAAATCCGAAATTAATGAGTTCGGTTTACCGTGTGGTGAATCTTGCCCAAATGGAATAAAATATATATTTTTCGTATTTAGTAACTTCATCACATTCATGCCGTTTAAACCGAGCGCATCGTTTGTAGAAATACCTAACACGACAGGCGAGCCGTTACGTAATGTTGCTTTTGCCGCCATTAACACGGGGCTGTCCGTTGCAGCATTCGCAAACTTACTTATACTATTGCCCGTCATCGGTGCGATTACCATGGCATCCAAAGGGTTGGATGGACCAAATGGCTCCGCTTCTTTTATAGACGAAACTACCTTTTCACCAGTTAGTTTCTCGATTTTCGCTATCCATTCTTCCCCTGTACCAAATCTTGTCGCTGCATGTAGTACCGAGTGTGTGATAATCGGTACAACTGTCGCTCCAGCATTAATAAAGTTCGTTATTTTAGGAATGACATCCTCATATGTGCAATGTGATGCTGTAATACCTAAGCCAATTCGTTTCCCAGTTAACAAAATGGTTCCTCCTCTACCGCTTTACATAGTATTGCTGCTGCATCATGAGGGAAGTATTTCCCGGGCAACGATGGTAGCAATATATATGTTTCTAGCTGTTCTGCATCTACATCTAAACACCCCGGCTCAGAAGCTAAATCAAATAGTACTCGCGGTAAATGATCCTTAAATGTTTCCGTCAACCATTGCGCCGGAATCGTATTGATGAAATAACTATCTTTTAATGGCCATTTCTTTTCATCTAAATTAGTTGCGGTATAGCCATACGCCCTCGCCTCACTAATTTGCACCACCGATCGTGCTACTACGTGAACACTTGCGCCCATCTTCACTAATAAAGCAGCTAGCATCTTGGCAATTCGCCCGAAGCCCGCTATTGTAAAATGCTGTCCATATACACACTTCTGTTCCAATCCATAAAAAATGGCAATGAACCCTTCCGCTGTTAATCTTGCATTTTGCCAAATAAATGATTCTTGCTGTAGATAACCGTATGATTGATTTTTTTCAAGTAATTGCTTCCATTGCATCGTTAATCGTCCAGTATAAAAAATAGCTTTCGACGTACCATAAAGCTGCTCCACTTCTATTTTCAAAGGTAAAATAGGCAAGACAATTTTATCTGGCTGAAACTCTAAAACAAGCTTATTTAATTCCTCATTCCAAACGGATGTTTTTTTATAAAAAACCGTGCGCGAAGGATTGCGTAGTAAAGTAGCTAACTCCTTTAAACGCGAATCCTCTCCTATTACAAGCCATTTTTCATTTTCCATTTTTACACCTCACAGTAAGTATTCCGATTGAACAGTTGATGTTCGATTAAATAAAATACGGTCTTCTCCAACTAACACAATTTCTTGCCAAGGAATCATTTCACTAACTTTCATTTTCTTTTTTTGGAATGGGTACTTTGCTTTTTCTTTATATATTTCAAACCCATAAATCTTGCCCGTTTGCACGTCAAATAGGCATTCTGTATCCGCAAGTAAGCCGTAGTGGACACCGCCCTCTACTTGAATAAGCTCCTTATCAACCATTTCTGACAATAACATTCTCCAACCTCCTCAGGAACGATTACCTCAATATATGCCAACGCACATTAAATCGTGCGAAACTCTAAATTACTTTCAACTTGCGTTACACACTCAATCCGTGCATACTGTATATGCACAGTTAAAAAATCGAGGTGATTATCATTGCATATTCATTTGAGTAACGCGAGTGAAAAACCGATTTACGAGCAAATTACCGATCAATTAAAAGAAGCTATTTTGTCAAATAAATTGCAGGCCGGTGATGCATTACCATCCATTCGCGCCCTTGCAAAGGATTTAAAAATTAGCGTGATGACGACGAAGCGCGCATATGCAGATTTAGAACGAGATGGCTTTATTGAAACAGTGGCTGGCAAAGGGAGCTTTATAACAGAGCGCAACCAAGATTTTTTACGAGAAGAATTACTTCGTCAAGTGGAAGATCACCTACAAAAAGCCGTGAAAACAGCAAAGACTGCAGGACTATCTGACGAGGAATTACATGGTTTACTATCGTTAATTTTAGAGGAGGGCAACTAAATGAACGCTATCGAAATTCATAATTTACAAAAGAGCTTTAGTGATTTTTCATTAAAAAATATAAGCTTCTCTTTACCACAAGGAACAGTGATGGGCTTTGTAGGGGAAAATGGTGCTGGGAAATCGACAACGATAAAATGCTTGCTTAATTTACTAAAAAAAGAGCATGGCGAAATTTCGATATTTGGCAAGGATGCTGTCGAACATGAGATTACGATAAAAACCGACATTGGTGTCGTTTTTGACGATTTACATGTACCCGAAATGCTCAATGCTACACAACTCGACAAATTTATGAAAAAAGTTTTTAAAACGTGGGATTCGGATTATTATTTTGAGCGACTTGCACAATTTAAAGTACCCGAAAAAAAGAGGGTGAAAGAGCTATCACGTGGAATGAGGATGAAGTTATCTATCGCACTAGCACTTTCGCATCATCCAAAGCTACTCATTTTAGATGAACCAACAAGTGGGCTCGATCCAATTATTCGCGATGAAATTCTCGACCTATTTTTAGAGTTTATGCAGGATGAAACACATAGCATCTTATTCTCATCCCATATTATGAGTGACTTAGAAAAGATTGCGGATTACATTACATTTATTCATGATGGTGAAATCATATTTAGTGAAAGTAAAGATGCCCTGCTTTACGAATACGGTATTTTTAAAGGGAGTAATGAGGAAGTAAAAGAATTGCCTGAGCATGCCATCATCGGCAAACGAAATCGCCCTTTTGGGATAGAGGTGCTCGTACGCAATAACGAAGTAAATAAGGCTTTCAAACTCCATAAGCCTACGATTGAGGAAGTAATGCTATTTTTTTGTGAAAGGTGATGTACTGTGATGAATGCACTCATTTTAAAAGATTTAATGATTATCCAGCCTACGCTAAGGAAAAAAGCCATTATCTTTTCACTCCTTGTTTTATTTGTGGGCTTTATACAGCAAGGATTCCTACTGCTCCCTCTCGTAGCACTTTTAGCTATTTTCCAAGTAGGGGCAACCTTTTTCGATGATGATTTATGTAATTGGGATCAATATGCTCATACTTTACCAGTAACAAGAAAAGATATTGTACGCAGCAAATATTTACTCGGTATTTTGCTACTGTTAGTTGGCTTAGTTGTCACAACGCCACTTGCTTATTTCATTAATCACTTTTCTGATCTTGTGATTTTCACTAACCTTTTTCTGACTTTTAGTTTATCTTTGACTTTAGGGTTTTGTATGCTTGCATTCACGCTACCGATTAACATACTATTCTCATTTCTATCAGGAAAACCTCTCATGCCAATTTTCGTTTTTTTACTTTGGTTATTTCCGGATTTCACTGAATTTGATGTTGGAGAGCTCCTAATTAAATTGATTGGGTGGGATGAATTCCTTTATTTCACACCCATTTTCGGGCTAATCATTTTATGGCTATCTTATGTAGTATCGTTATCGTTTTATAAACGGAAAGATCTTTAAGGAGGGGTTTAGAATGAACGCACTTCTTTGGCACCGGATTTCAACACTAAAATCCATTATTCTTCTATATATAGTCGCTTGTTTGTTAACTACACTACTTGGTTCGCGTTTTATCAATGGCTTTTCCACGTTACTTACTATCACCATACTTCTTAGTTTACTTGTTTTAAATATGTATGAACAGGATAAACAAAGTAAATGGGCATTACTTGTGAACACACTACCGATCACTAAAAAGGCGCAGCTATTAGCGGATTTTCTATTTTGCTATGGGTTATGCTTACTTGTCTTCATTCTCGCTATACCTGGTTATTTTGCACTCCCGAATGCAACTAGCCAACCTGCCGAGCATTTTGCTATTTTTGCAGCCCATTTTAGTAGCCTCATTTGGCTTATTAGCATGCAATTTTACTTGCATTATGCTGATAAAAGCGGCAACTCAAAAATTTTCACTACAGCAATTGTAATGCTCATCATTCTCGTACTAAATTTTCCTGTTCATTATTATTTAGCTTTAGTGACGACTTCACGACTCATCATCCTAATCCCTACATTTTTTAGCATTATCCCCATTATAATTAGTTTCAAAAAATGCGTTATGCATTATAGTAAACAGGATATTTATTAACAACATCAAACGCCACGAACCAATACATGTACGGGTCGTGGCGTTAAATTCAACTATCTTCTATTTTTTATCAATGATTACATGTGTTAACGTATCTTCTGCAAAGTCAATGTCAAATGCTTTGCCAAACCCTACTACATAGCGTCCCTTTAGAGGTGTTAGCTCAAATAATGAAAAATCCAGTGTACGTAATAACTTCATCATATTTGCAGTATGCACTTCATCAAATGCTGCAAATACTTCCTCATGCCCTTCATTGCCTAAATTAGTAGGCTTACATTGCCAGCGTGCGCGTTCTGTCGCAAAATGATTTTGCGTTACTGCTTGATCTGCTACACATAATACGTCCACAACTTGCGATTGATCTAGTAACTGATGATGCTCAGCAATGCGACTAACATACACATAAAACTTACCATTTACGCGCACGAAAGCTGCTGAACTACTAAATGGCATGCCTTCTTTGTCTACAAAGCTAAGAAGAAAGCTTTTTCTCCCATGAATAAATGCCTCATAATCTTTTCTAATTTGTTCAATATCGATTGTTTTTTGCATCATTGTTTCTCCTAACATCTCACTGTATTTTTTAGTTGAATACGCGGGGCTGTATCCCACGTAACACGCTGAATTTCTGCTTCCATTTTATAAATAGACTGAATCATATTTTCTGTCATAACATCATCGGGCGTACCAATTTGCGCACGATGTCCATCCTTAACAACAACAATTCGGTCACTATAACTAGAAGCTTGATTTAAATCATGCAGCACCATCACAACAGTCATACCCGTGTCGCGATTCAGTTCGCGAACTAGCTCTAACACCTCATGTTGATGTGCAATATCTAAATAGGTTGTAGGTTCATCTAAAAGTAATATTTGTGGTTTTTGAGCTAGCGCCATAGCTATCCAAGCACGCTGCGACTCCCCACCTGATAACGCGGCAATCGATTGATCTTTATACTGAGTCAGCTGCGTTTTTTCAAGTGCCCAATCGACAATTGCATAATCCTCATCATCTAAACGTTCAAACCACTTTTTATGTGGATATCGACCATATGACACTAAATTGCGCACCGTAATATCCGAAGGTGCTTGATTGCGCTGACTTAAAATGCACATTTTCTTGGCAATTTCCTTTGACGATAATTTCCGCATATTTTCTCCGTCAAATGTAACCGTTCCCGCGCTGTAAGGCAACATACGTGCAACCGCTTTTAAAATTGTAGACTTCCCTGAGCCATTTGGTCCGATAATCGATAATACTTCACCCTTTTTTACATCAAATGAAAAATTATGGACAACTTCTTTTTGCTCATAACGAACGGATAGCTGTTCAATTGTTAACATTAAAACGCCTTCTTCCTCATTAAATATAAAAAGTACGGACCACCAATGACCGCCATTAATATCCCAGCTGGAATATCAAGTGGAGCAAACAGCGTACGGCCGCCTGTGTCGGCAATCAATAAAATGATCGCTCCCATTGCCATACTCATCGGTAGCATATATTTATAATCCGAGCCTACGAGTAAGCGTGCCATATGCGGTACAATTAAACCGACAAAGCCAATCATACCGATAGCTGCTACTGAAATAGCTGCTAAAAACACGGCTAAAATAGACAGCATAATACGGATCCTCGTTACATTCTCACCTAAGTTTGTTGCCACTTGATCACCTAAGCGAATGATGTTTGCTTTACGAATTGCAAAAATCGATAATATCCAGCCGATAATGGCATACACATAAATCATTTGTAATGAAGCATGCCCTTTTGCAGCTAAACTACCATTCAACCATTGCACTGCAGAAGGCAAGCGGTCACTATATAAAATCGATAAAAAACCAATAATACCTCCACATAACGCATTAACCGCCACACCGGATAAAATAATCGTAATTGGCGAAATGCCCGTACGACGCCAAGCAAGGGCATAAACAATGCCCGCTGCTAGTAACCCGCCGACAAAGGCAGCTAGTGGGATTAAATGTGTGTACTCAGGGTTTGCTAGCATAATGAGCAAGACAAATGCAGCTGCACCACTCGTCACTCCCGTTAACCCAGGGTCTGCAAGTGGATTACCCATTACGGCTTGTAACAAGGCTCCCGATATAGCTATGTTCGCACCAATAATAAGTGCTAATAAAACACGAGGCAGGCGAATATCCCAAATGATCGTTGTATAGACGCCTTCCTCACGACCATTCATAATCGTTTTTAAAATATCAGGAATCGTAATATGCACACTGCCTAATCCCATCGCAACAATTGCTGCAAGTATTGCTAGCACAAATGTGATGATGACAATTGTGCGACTTCTAGTTGTACTTATCATGTGATGCTCCTTATTTTATTCAAAGAAGTAATCAGCAATTGTTGTTAATGCTGTATCGACATTCGCAATAGATGTTACGCCAAAAACACTGTAATCTAGCATATAAATTTTATCGTTTTTATATGCCGACAATTGTGTCCACGCACTATTTTTTTCGACTTCTTCTTTAAATTTATCTGCATTTGCTCCGTGATCCCCTGATGCTAAAACAAAAATCATATCTGGATTTGCGACAACAATTTCTTCTAAGTTAATCGCCGAATACGTTGCTTCTGTTCTTAATACGGATTTTGCGATATTATCTGCATCTAGTCGTTCTACTAAACTTCCTAAATAAGATTTATCATTCATCACCATAAACGAATCCGCTGTACCCATTACTAACATGACGGATGGCAGCTCTTTTCCTTCTGCCAATTTTTCTAACTCTTGTTCTTTTGCTACGATATTTTGTAATACTTCATTCATCTTTTCCTTTTTTCCAAAATATGTACCTAGAACTTTGAAGCTTAGTTTTAAATCTTCATAAGAATCCGTTGGTAAATATGCTGTTTGTAAATTCATGCCTACTAATGCTTTATCAAGTGTATCTTGTAAAGCGGATGAACCAACAATTAACTCCGTTTGTAAGCTTGAGATTACTTCTAAATCTGGTGCCATCGGTGAACCAATACGAGTAATCGCATCAAAGTCGGCTGGAATTGGATTTGTAGATGTCGGTACGCCTACAGGTTCAATGTCAAGTAAGTGAAGCATTTCTGTTAACGGAACAGAAGTTGTAACAATTTTTTCTGGAACCGTTTCTGGGAACGCTGCTAATGCTTCTTGGAATTTTTCTTCATTCACACCATCATCAAATGCATCTGCTTTTACGACAGATTCCTCATCCGCTTGTTCCTGTGATTTCACTTTTTCAGATTCCTCACCCTTCACTTCTTTTTCAGCACAGCCAAACAGCGCTAATGATAACGCTAATAAACTTACACCCGCAAACTTTTTCATAACTAATAACCCCCCACTTAAATGATAATGATTTTCAATATCGTTTATACTATCAGATTATATTGAGAATGACAATAGCTAATTGAGAAATATTTTCACTGAAGAAATTAATCGTCGAATTGCTGGCAAGTCGCTTCCCTTCACACTTTGCCCTGCTTATGCTGGTTGCCCTATCGGATGCAGGGAGAATGATATTGGTGTCTTAAAAGTTGAAATTGGTTACGATCTGTATATTAGCCGCTATCCAAAAGGAGCAGATGCACAAGTTGGCAAGCTAGTGAAAGTCCAAGAACTTTATACCCTAATTGACAAAATCGTAGAGGTTTACTCCGAGCATGGAAAGAAATGCGAATCCTTCTTTAAGTTTGTAAATCGTTACAGTTTTGATACGCTTACAGATCAAATGCTGTTAAATAAAAAGACAGAATTAATCTACAATATGTGTAGAAAAAATTCTGTCTTTTCATTTTGATATTTCTTGAATCGAAACTGCTATACATATCCGCTCATTTACTTATTATTCTTATTCAGCTCTATAGTGTGTAGCCAATCTTGAAACTGCTTTGTTGGGTAGTATGTATTGCCATTCAATACGACTTTAGGTGCACCTGGATATTCACGTAATAATTCTTTAATTTCCTTTTCACTAAGATTTACATAGTAATGTAATTCATTTTCTTTTAAAAAATAAAAATAATTCGAGCCCTTTTTAGGGTTACCAAAATTTCTTAAACCATCACCTATAAAATATCCTAAAATAACTAATCCAACACCTATCCAAATTAAATTGATCTCCATTTTCTCATCCTACCTTCAAATTTCTTTCTTACGCATGATTTTCTCAAACTATATAGCTCAATAACGATGTCCAAAACTTTATTATTCTAATCCTATATTAAGCTTTCGTCCCCCTCATTTTAGGCCAAAGAGTCATGATGACCCAAATAACAGTTGGAAATACGAATGCTCCAATGATTGTAGACGCTAAAATTTTTACTGAACTGTCTGCGACAAAAAACAAATTCAAAACAGCGATTAAAAAGAGAAGGGCTATTACAGTTTTAAAAAGATTAACTAATCCTATTTTTTCTTCTACCTTCCATTTGTTTTTGTAGTTTGCGAATACAGTCAAAGTTGTTGGAAAGGCTATGACAGTCAAAATAATGGCTACTGCAGACATTATCGAATGTAATGTACCAGAGCTTATCATTGCTCCTACCCATGCGAGTACTGTTACTAAAACGCACGGAATGGCGAAATAATTCATTGAACGAGCTAAATTTTCATACTTTACGACGTATGTGTCACGGTCACTATAAATTGGTGTTGTATTCGGATGCGCTCGAAATAAATGTATATCTCCTTCTGAGGTAATATGCGACCATCCAGCAGATACAAAAAGGTTAAAGTATTCCTCTTCTTCATCCTTTTTTATTGAACGATAATCTACGCTATAGATATAATCTGTGCATTCCCCTTTTTCAAGCGTATACCCCATAAACTTAAAATCACTGACATGCCACCCCTTCAAAGAAAATTGGCGTAATTTTTCCATGTCCTTCTTCTCAGAAAAAGCTAACCCACCTGACGTAATATACTTTCTTTGTCTCATTCTTCAACCTCCCTTAATCCTGTCTCTGCTAATTGAATCATCAGTTTTCTTAGCTTCACATCTTCTTCTAATACTTCTTTACCCTTTTCAGTAAGCAGATACGTTTTACGTCTTGAATCCGAACCATCATACAAATAAATCCACTCTTGATTTAATAATTTTTTAATAATCGTGTACATCGAAGCAGGGCCTATCGTAATAACACATTTTGTTGTTTCTTCAATTAAGTTCATAATAGCGTAACCATGCCTTGGCTTAGTTAAAGCAGCCATTATATAGAACATTGAATCTGTTAATTGCTCAGTTTTCTTCAACTACTCACCTTCTGTATCGTTTTAAGATATATCACAAAACGATACATCTATTTAAAAATAATATATCATGATGTGATACATCTGTCTAGAGTTATATCATAATATGATACATCAAATTTTTCCTTTATAATAAAAAAAGAGATTACTCAAATTATAAACAACTTTGAGTAATCCCTTTTTATTATAATTTTGGACCAATAATCGAAATTGCTGGCTCTGCTTTTAAAATTTTGGCAATCAGACGATCTATAGATTCCATTGAAATGGCATCTATTGCATCTAAAATTTCATCAACTGAACGATGTTTGCGGTGTACGAGTTCGTTACTGCCATTACGGTTCATACGTGAGCCTGTTCCTTCTAAGCCAAGTACGAAGCTACCTTTTAGTTGCTCCTTGGCATTATTAAGCTCTTCCTCCGTCACACCACCTGCTACTATATCCAGCAGTGTTGCATCAATCGTATGTTGAAGCTGTGGCAATTGCTGACGACTCGTACTACCATAAATCGTAAATGCACCAACGTCCGCATAGCAAGATTGGTAAGAGAAAATCGAATACGCTAGGCCACGCTCCTCACGCACTTCCTGAAACAAACGGGAGCTCATATTACCACCAACAATATTATTCAGTGCAATAAAGCTATACATATCCGGGTCCTTTACACCAATTGCTGGATAAGAAATCGCTAGATGTGCCTGCTCCGTATCACGCAGTTTGACAATCTCTCCAGCACTGAATGCTGGCTTCGTTAATACAGGCTCTACGGCTAGTGGCGATGCCTCATACTGTCCAAATAGACTTTCAATTGTTGCCAGCAATTCCGCTGAAATATTACCGGCTACTGAGATCACTACCGATTTTGGTCCATAGTGCTTTGCCATATAAGTACGAATTGTATCGACTGTAAATGTTTTTAACGTTTCAGCTGTTCCTAAAATTGGGCGGCCAAGTGCATCCTTTGGATACATGACTTCCCATAACTTTTCATGAACATCGTCATCTGGTGCATCTTCACTCATTAATATTTCTTCTAACACAACTTGGCGCTCTTTCTCTAATTCTTCCTTTGCAAATGTAGAGTGAAAGAACATATCTGCTAAAATCCTAATGGCAAGATCTCCATGATGATCTAGAACTTTAGCATAATAGCAAGTATTTTCCTTTGATGTGAAAGCATTTAGCTCGCCACCAATACGATCAAATTCCTCTGCAATTTGACGAGCTGAACGTGTAGCTGTCCCTTTAAAAAGCATATGCTCGATGAAATGTGTAATACCATTTTCCTCTGGTAATTCATAACGTGAGCCTGCATCCACAAAAATTCCAAGTGTAACTGAACGCACGTGGTCAATTTGTTCAGAAACGATGCGCACGCCATTTTGACATGTGTGTACTAGTACCAAATAGCTCCCTCTTTCCATTAAAAAAGGCTGCGTATAAAACGCAGCCTTTTGTTTATACTAATTATTTATCTTGCTCAGCGCGTTCTTTTTCTTCTTGTACGACTACTTTACGAGATAAGTTAATGCGGCCTTGTTTGTCGATTTCAATGACTTTCACCATTAATTGATCGCCGATTTTCAATACATCTTCAACTTGCTTTGTACGTTCTTCCTGGATTTCCGAGATGTGTAGCAACCCGTCTTTTCCTGAGAAGATTTCACAGAAAGCACCGAATTTTTCAATACGTTTAACCGTTGATAAGTAGTACTCTCCAACTTTTGCTTCACGTACGATATTTTCGATAATTTCTTTCGCACGAGCGTTCATTTCTTCATTTGTAGAAGCAATATAAATTGTACCGTCTTGTTCAGTATCAATTTTCACGCCAGTTTCTTCGATGATTTTGTTAATTTGTTTACCACCTGGTCCGATTACGTCACGGATTTTGTCAGGATTGATTTTTACGATAACAATTTTTGGTGCGTAAGTAGATAATTTTTCACGTGGCTCAGCCATTGTAGCAAGCATTGATTCTAGAATATGCATACGACCAATTTTTGCTTGTGTTAATGCCTCTTCTAAAATGTTACGTGATAAACCGTCGATTTTAATGTCCATTTGAAGTGCCGTTACACCTTTAGCTGTACCTGCAACTTTAAAGTCCATATCTCCTAGATAATCTTCCATCCCTTGGATATCAGTTAAGATTGAGTAATGTTCACCTTTTTTAACAAGACCCATTGCAATACCTGCAACTGGTGCTTTTAAAGGTACACCTGCATCCATCATCGCTAAAGTAGAAGCACAGATTGACGCTTGTGAAGTTGAACCGTTTGACTCAAGTACTTCAGATACACAACGGATTGTGTATGGGAATGTATTTTCATCTGGTAACACTGCTAATAATGCACGCTCACCTAAAGCACCGTGACCGATTTCACGACGACCTGGTCCACGAATTGGGCCCGTTTCCCCTACTGAGAATTGTGGGAAGTTATAGTGATGCATGAAACGTTTTGACTCTTCTACGCCAAGACCATCAATAATTTGTACGTCACCAAGTGCGCCTAGTGTACAAATTGACAATGCTTGTGTTTGTCCACGTGTGAATAGTGCAGAACCATGTGTACGTTGTAATAGACCTGTTTCAGAAGAAAGTGCACGAATCTCGTCTAATTTACGACCATCTGGACGAACTTTATCTTCTGTAATTTGACGGCGAACTTCGTCTTTCACCATTTTGTCTAAAATTGTGTGTACTTGTTTCATTGTTACATCGTCAGCTTCTTGCTCTTCATATGAAGCAACAACGCGTTCTTTCACTGCTTTAATTGCTTCATCGCGTGCATGTTTTTCAGCAGTTTGAATTGCGTCGTGCATATCTTGCTCACAAGCAGCTTTAATATTTGCAAAAATCGTTTCATCGATTTCAAATAATGTAATTTCTTTTTTCTCTTTACCAACTTCAGCAATAATTTGCTCTTGGAAAGAGATCATTTTTTTAATTTCTTCATGACCGAACATGATTGCTTCAAGCATCGTTTCTTCCGGCACTTCTAAAGCACCTGCTTCAACCATGTTGATAGCATCTTTGTTACCAGCAACTGTTAAGTGTATTGTTGAAATTTTTGACTGCTCTACAGTAGGGTTCACGACGAATTCACCATCAATGTAACCAACTTGAACACCAGCGATAGGTCCGCCGAATGGAATATCAGAAATTGCTAATGCTAAAGATGAACCGATCATCGCAGCCATTTCTGCAGAACAATCTGGATCATTTGACATTACCATTGAAATGGCTTGTACTTCGTTACGGAAACCGTCTGGGAACATAGGGCGAATTGGACGATCAATTAAACGGCTCGTTAAAATCGCGTTCTCTGAAGGGCGTCCCTCACGTTTAATGAAGCCACCTGGAATTTTACCCGCTGCATATAAACGTTCTTCGTAGTTTACTGTTAATGGGAAGAAATCTAGTGGTTTTGGTGATTTTGACATTGTCGCTGTTGCTAATACAGAAGTATCGCCATAACGTACTAATGCTGCACCGTTTGCTTGTTTTGCTAACTGTCCTACTTCAATAACTAGTGGACGGCCAGCCCATTCGTAGGAATAGACTTTCTTTTCGTTCATTCGAGTGAACCCCTCTCTATTATAAAAAAACACTTACTCATCTGTATGTATTAATAGTAAGTGTACCAAATATGCTTGTTCTATGCTAAATATTTCATTGTTTAATCATACATTTTATTTTAATTGTTGCCAATTTATTTAGGATTCGTTTTTTTGCATAAAGAAAAAGCGGGAAAATATCCCGCTTTTCAATGTCAATTAGCGACGTAAGCCTAAACGAGTGATTAATTCACGGTAACGTTGTACGTCTGTTTCACGTAAATATTTAAGTAAGTGACGACGACGACCTACCATTTTAAGAAGACCACGTTCAGAGTGGAAATCTTTTTTGTGTGTACGTAAGTGAGAGTTTAAAGCATTGATTTCAGCTGTTAATACTGCCACTTGTACTTCTGGAGAACCTGTGTCACTTTCGTGAGTACGGTACTCTGCGATTAATTCATTTTTGCGTTGTTTTGTAATAGCCATTGTTATTGACCTCCTAAATAATTGGTTATCCCCATTAGCAAAGTAAACGTTGGAGTCATCGATATACCTCGCTAAGGTTAAGCACTTTATGCACTTATGAATGTTACCATAAATACTATGGTCAAGCAAGCAAGAAGAACAAGGTGGTTCATCAACATGGTGCGGGGGTGATTTCCGTTCCGGCTGTGCGCTTCCGGGGGGCGTCCGATGAGCCGCTTCACTCGCTATGCGCAGCACCCAGGGTCTCGGGCCAACATGATGTTGGTCACGAAGGCGTTGTCACAGGACGTGACGACCTTAGCCTTCGTTCCTTTATTCGCTAATTCCCCAGGAGTCGCACAGCCTCCACTCCAATCAACAACAATCTATAAGAAAACTTTTAGTTGATTGTCTCAAAATAAGCAATTGATTGTTGTTTGTCTTTTTCAATTTGTTCTTTCAATGCGTCAATCCCATCGAATTTACGTTCACTTCGAATGCGCTTATACCAAGCAACCTTCACTTCTTCACCGTAAATATTTTTTTCGAAATCTAAAATATGTACTTCGATTGAAAGTTGTTTATTATTCGGATCTTGGAATGTTGGTTTGTAACCTACATTACAAACACCATTGTACCATTCGTTTTGCACAAGTAGTCGGACTGCATAAACACCTGTAGCAGGGATAAATGCGCCTTCTAATGATTGTACATTTACTGTTGGGAATCCGATTGTGCGACCACGCTTATCACCATGAATGACAATACCTGCAATTTCGAATGGTCGTCCAAGTAATGTATGTGCATTTTCTACATCGCCTTCTTGCAGCATTTTACGAATGCGGGTTGAGCTGATTTTTTCAATCGCATCTGCTTTTTTGTCTACAATTGTTACGCCGAAATCACCATTGCTCAACGAACACATGTCTTCCATCTTCCCTTTTCCTAATGCACCAAAAGAAAAGTCAAAGCCTGCTGTCACGTGTTGAATATTTAAGCTACGAATAAACGTGTCAATAAAATTACTCGGCGACAATTTTGCAAAGTCCGATGTAAAATGCACAACAAAAACAGTATCCACTTCAAGTTCAGCAAATAACTTTAGTTTTTCCTGTAATAGCGTAATGTAAAATACTTTTTCATTGCGCCCACCTAGTACAACAGAAGGATGCGGGTCGAATGTCATAACCGCTGTCGGAATTTGTCGCTTCATACCTTCTTGTTTAGCTGCTTCGATAACTGCTTGATGCCCTAAATGCACACCATCAAAAAAGCCAATTGCAAGCGAGTGTCCCTCTAAATCTCCTTGTTGTAATTGATGAGGGTATTTTAAATGAATGACCTTCATACGGAAATTCCTCCTATTCTAACGTCGGGAACATTTTATGTGGCTTCATTAGCCCTTCTTTTGAAGGATGAGCCTGATATACTGCAAGCGCTTTTCCATTAATCCCAAATACAATTTTATCATGTATTTCTAATAATGCATTGTTTGGAAGCACTTGCCCATTTAAAATCTCTTTACGGTTCGTATCATCGATTTCTACAAATGGGTACTCACTTAATGCATGTTCAACAGGTAAAATACAAGACTGCACATTTTCAGCTTCCATTAGTTCTGCTACTTGTGCTAATGTGTAACAATTTTCTTGTGTAAAGCTACCTGAAGCAGTTCGTACTAGCTCTGCCATATGCGCAGGATAGCCAAGTGCTTCACCAATTTGTACAGCTAATGTACGAATGTAAGTCCCTTTACTACAAGCAATGCGGATAGGAAAAATCAGCTCTTGTCCTTCATATATGCTTTTATCATCTAATAGCTCTAATGCATGGATTGTCACTTGGCGCGTTGGTCTTTCAACAACTTCACCTTTACGCGCATATTCATACAGCCTTTTTCCATTTACTTTTACAGCAGAAAACATTGGTGGCGTTTGGTTAATTAATCCTGTTAATGATGCAAGTGCTGCTAGCAACTGTTCTCGTGTTACTGATTTATGTGCATCATTCATTTCTACCGTTTCGCCCTCAGCATCCTCTGTCGTTGTCGAACGACCAATAGAAATGACTGCTTCATAAACTTTTCCTGTATCCGTCAAATACTCTGCAATGCGCGTTGCTTGCCCGATACAAATCGGTAATACACCTTCCACACCCGGATCTAAAGTGCCCGTGTGCCCTACCTTTTTAGTTTTCAATATTTTTCGTAGCTTAAAAACACAATCATGCGAGGTCATACCTCGTTCTTTCCAAAGTGGCAAAATTCCGTTCATGTCGTTCCTCCTCTATCAATTACGCTTCGCGGGTATTTTGAAGCCCGCTGAATGAAGATAAAAAAGCCTGCTTCGCATAATTCATTATGCAGATGCAGGCTTTTGAATTGCTTAGTTTTCTTCGTGTAATGAACGAAGTAATGAATCGATTTTGTTACCATATTCAATCGATGAATCAAATTCAAAGAGTAATTCTGGTGTTCGACGTAAACGAATACGTTGACCGATTTCTGTACGGATGAAACCTGAAGCTTTTACTAATGCTTTTAAAGTTTCCTCACGTTCGCGTTCATTACCTAGTGACGTAATAAAAATTGTCGCTTGTTGTAAATCCCCTGTAACATCAACACCTGTTACTGTTACAAAGCCAACACGCGGATCTTTAATTTTACGGCTAATAATTTCACCAAGCTCTTTTTTCATCTGCTCAGCAACACGATTCGAGCGTAGAGACATAGTTAGTCACCTCAATTTCTTACTATAAGTAGTCACGCCATACATCAAGCTGTTCCCATGAAGGATTCGACTGTAAAAAATGAAGAGCATGGTTGATTTCACGCTCTGCTGCCTCTTTTGAAGAAGAAACAGCAACAAGCGCTAATTTCGTCCGTTGCCACACATTTTGATGGTCAATCTCTGCAATAGACACATTAAACTTTTGTTTCGTACGGGTAACCATACGCTGCAAAACAGCGCGTTTTTCCTTTAAAGAATGGGCAGTAGGAATCAAAAATTCACATTCTGCGTAAACAATCATTAGCGCTTAATTTCTTCCATCACATAAGCCTCGATGATGTCGCCTTCTTTAATATCATTGAAGTTAGTAATTGTAATACCACATTCGTATCCTCTTGCTACTTCTTTTACTTCGTCTTTGAAGCGTTTTAATGTATCAAGTTCACCTTCGAAAATCACGACGTTATCACGGATGACACGAACGCCAGAATCGCGTGTTACTTTACCTTCAGTTACGTAAGAACCAGCAATCGTTCCTACTTTAGACACTTTAATTGTTTGACGAACTTCTGCTTGACCAATAATTTTCTCTTCAAATTCTGGATCTAACATACCTTTCATCGCTTGCTCAATTTCTTCAATTACTTTATAAATAACGCGGTGTAAACGAATATCTACGCCTTCTTCTTCAGCTGCACGTTTAGCATTAACATCAGGACGGACATTAAAGCCGATAACAATTGCATTTGAAGCTGCTGCAAGTGAGATATCTGATTCAGTAATCGCACCAGCACCTGTATGAATAATTTTTACGTTTACGCCTTCTACATCGATCTTCATAAGAGATGCAGCCATCGCTTCAACTGTACCTTGTACGTCAGCTTTTACGATTAAGTTAAGCTCTTTCATCTCACCTTGGCTCATTTGCTCGAATAAGTTATCAAGCGTTACGCGTTGTTTTTCAGAACGCTGTGCTTGAATTGCTGTCATCGCGCGTGTTTCACCAACTTGACGAGCTGTTTTTTCGTCTTCAAATACGACGAAACGGTCACCAGCTTGTGGCACATCGTTTAAACCAGTAATTTCAATTGGTGTTGACGGTCCTGCTTCTTTTACACGACGACCTTTGTCATTGACCATCGCACGTACACGACCATATGCGTGACCTACTACGATTGGATCTCCAACTCTAAGCGTACCATCTTGTACTAAAAGGGTAGCTACTGAACCGCGGCCCTTATCAAGTTGTGCTTCAATAACAGTACCAAGTGCTGCACGTTTTGGACTTGCTTTTAACTCACCCACTTCTGCAACAAGTAATACCATTTCTAATAGTGTATCAATTCCTTCACCTTTTAATGCAGAAATCGGTACAAAAATTGTTTCTCCACCCCATGCTTCAGGAACTAAACCATGTTCTGTTAATTCTTGCATCACACGGTCTGGATTTGCACTTGGTTTATCCATTTTGTTTACAGCAACAATAATAGGTACTTCTGCAGCTTTTGCATGGTTAATGGCTTCAACTGTTTGAGGCATTACACCATCGTCAGCAGCTACTACTAAAATTGTTAAGTCTGTAATTTTCGCTCCACGTGCACGCATTGTCGTGAACGCTGCGTGTCCAGGTGTATCAAGGAAAGTGATTTTTTTATCGCCTTCAGTTACTTGATAAGCACCAATATGTTGCGTAATACCACCCGCTTCACCCGCTGTTACTTTTGTTTGGCGGATAGAGTCTAATAATGTAGTTTTACCATGGTCAACGTGCCCCATAATTGTTACTACTGGTGGACGCTCTGATAATTCAGCTTCGCTCACTTCTTCATTTTGCTCGAAGTGTGTTTCAAGATCCGTAATATCTACACGGATTTCTTCTTCTACATCTACACCGTAGTCCGTACAAATTAACTCAATTGCATCTTTATCAAGCTCTTGGTTAATAGTAGCCATTACACCTAGCATAAATAATTTTTTAATAATTTCTGATGGTTCACGGTATAACTTTTTAGCAAGTTCTGCTACAGAAAGTGATTCATAAAAAGTGATTTTTTCCGGTAATTCTTTTTGTTTTACTGGAAGTGTTGGTTGATGCGTTTTTGGATGTCGACGTTTACCGCCGTGAATTCCTGGTTTAGGACGTTGGTTATAACCGCCGCCTCTGCGGTTGTTGTTGTTACTATTATTATTTTGTGTCATATTTCTATTTTGATTACCTTTATTATTCTTAGATTTTTCGTTAGACGAATTAGTGTTTTGTTGCGTTTGTTGCTGTTGGTTTGGTTTTGGTCTAGGAGCAGTTGTAACAGCTTGTTGCTTGTTACCCTCTTGTCTTTTTACAGATTGCTGCCCTTTGTTTTGTTGAGCATTATTACTTTGCTGAGCATTTTTTGGAGATGGTTGAGAATTTTGTCGAGCTTGTTGTTGCGTTTGAGCTTTTGGTGCAAGCTTTTTCGGCTCAGCCCCTGTTTTAAAAGTAGAATCTAACTTTGTCACTGTCTCTGTTTCAAGCATAGACATATGATTTGTTACACTCACTTTTAGCTCTTTTAATTGCTCGATGATTTCTTTACTCGATTTATTCACTTTTTTTGCATATTCATGAACTCTAATTTTGGTCATCTGCTCACCCCCGATTATTTTTCGTTGAGTAGACTAGACAATTTGCTTGCAAAACCTTTGTCAGTAATTGCTAAAGCCACACGGGCCGCTTTACCTGTAGCATGTCCTAACTCATAACGATCGCCAATCACATGATACTCAACGTTGTAATACGTGCATTTATCTTGAATTTTTTTGCTAGTGTTTTTAGATGCGTCATTCGATAATAATACGATTTTCGCATTACCATTCCTTACTTCACTAATAACTAACTCTTCACCTGATGTAACTTTACGAGCTCTCGCCGCAATGCCAAGCAAATTAAAAATTGCTTGATTCTTCATACGATCGACTCCCTACGAATCAATGTCAGTAGTTCCTCGTAAACTTCTTCAGGAATTTTCACATCAAGTTGGTGCCCTAAAACATTTTTCTTACGTGCGATGTCAACTGCTTGCTCAGACTTTGAAACATAAGCCCCACGTCCAGGCTTCTTACCTGAAACATCGACACTTACCTCTCCTTCTTTGGAGCGAACAACACGAATCATTGATTTCTTCGGTAGCATTTCTCCAGTAGCTACGCATTTACGTAAAGGTACTTTTTTATTAATCGACATAAGAATCACCCTCCCTTATGAAGCTTCGTAAGAGATGTGGCAAATAAACAACTAGTCTGTACCTATTTACCACATTGGCTTCCTTACTTATTCTTCGTCGTCTTGATATAAATCAACCTTAATATCTTCAAAATCACTTTCTTCGTCCATTGCTGGAACGAATGTACTTGTAGAAGATGGATAAATACCTAATTCACGTGCGTCTGTTTCGCTCTTAATATCGATTTTCCAGCCCGTTAATTTTGCTGCTAAACGAGCATTTTGACCACGTTTACCAATTGCTAATGATAATTGGTAGTCAGGTACAACAACAGTTGTTGATTTTTCTTCTTCATTTACTTGAACATCTAAAACTTTAGACGGGCTCAGTGCGTTCGCTACGAATATCACTGGGTCCTCTGACCATTCAACGATGTCAATTTTTTCACCGTTCAGTTCATTTACAATTGTTTGTACACGCGCGCCTTTAGCACCTACACATGAACCAACTGGATCTACTTCTTCGTTATGCGCAAATACTGAAATTTTAGAACGATCACCCGCTTCACGAGCAATAGACTTAATCTCTACAATACCTTCATAAATTTCAGGTACTTCCATTTCGAATAAGCGACGCAGTAAACCTGGATGTGTACGTGATACAATTACTTGTGGTCCACGTGTCGTACGCTCCACTTTTGTAATATACACTTTAATGCGCTCATGTGGATTATACTTCTCACCTTGAATTTGCTCGTTCTGAGGTAACGCCGCTTCCACTTTCCCAAGACCCACATAAATATTACGTGCATCTAAACGCTCAACAATACCCGTTACAATATCATCTTCACGGTCCACATACTCTTCGTATATTAAGCCTCGCTCCGCTTCACGAACACGTTGCGTTACAACTTGCTTAGCCGTTTGAGCTGCAATACGACCGAAATCACGTGGCGTTACTTCTTGCTCCACAATATCCTCTAAGTCATAAACTGGATTAATGGCCTTTGCATCTTCAAGTGAAATTTGCAGACGATCGTCTTCAACTTCCTCTACAACATCTTTACGCGAGAATACGCGCATTGACCCTTTGTCTAAGTTTAAGTCGACACGAACATTCTGCGCTTGGTTAAAATTGCGCTTGTAAGCCGTAACTAAAGCCGCTTCAATTGCTTCGATTAGTACTTCTTTTGAAATTCCCTTTTGTTGCAGCGCAGTTAACGCATCTAACAAATCACTACTCATCTTTTTCACTCCTAAATATGCATTATGCAGAAAAATCGATTGCAAGACGTGCCAATGCGATTTTTTCTTGTTCAATTGATACTGTAATTTTTCTAGTTTTAATACGTACATCCAAAGTCAATGTATGTTCATCATATGATGTTAAGTAGCCATAGAATTCTTTTAAATCTTTAATGGGCTCATACACCTTTACGTAAATGTATTTCCCTATTGCATTTTCAAAGTCTACGTCTTTTTTCAGTGGTCGTTCCGCACCTGGTGAAGAAACTTCTAAGTAATAGTTTTGTTCAATTGGATCTTTTTCATCCAAAATTGCACTTAATCTTTCGCTTACTTGAGAGCACTGGTCAATATCGATATTACCTTCAGGAGTATCAATATACACACGTAAAAACCAGTTACGTCCTTCTTTAACGAATTCTACATCGACTAGTTCAAGATTTAACTCTTCAACAATCGGTGTCGCAAGCTGCTCTATTATAGATGGTACTTGGCTCATAGTATCCTCCTGACATCTTTCGTTTTCGGGTCTAACAACAGTGAAGTTTTAACATCCTACTGCTGGTTGTCTTTTCAAAATTTGTTTTGCTACGTTATAACAACAGAAAAGAGCGGGAAAGCCCCACTCTTTTGCTGCAAAACTATCAACAAATAATTACCATTAGAATAGCATAGTCCGCTTAACATTGCAAATTTCCTATTTAAAGCGAGAAGCGGTTCTTAAGCGGTTTCCAGCATTTCCATGACTAATTTCAATTAAAATAAAGATAACTGATTTGCATCAGGCATTCCTTCTAAACAGCCGAGTTGATCCATGTATTCTATCAATGTTTTTGACACGCGTCCACGCTGTTGTAAATCTTCCTTCGATAAAAACTCACCGTTCTCACGAGCAGCTACAATAGCTTTCGCTACGTTCGTCCCAAGTCCTGGTATTGCATCGAAAGGTGGAATTAACGTATTGTCCTCAATGATAAATTCACTTGCTTGTGAACGATATAAATCCACCTTCTGGAAACTCATTCCACGTTCACACATTTCGAGTGCTAACTCCATAACTGTTAGTAAGTTTTTCTCTTTCGTCGAAGCATCTAGACCTTTAGCATTGATTTCATCCACTTTCGAACGAATCATTTGAGAGCCCTGTGTCATGGCAATCAAATCAAAATCGTCGGCTCGCACCGTGAAATAAGCCGCATAGTACAGTATTGGGAAATGCACTTTAAACCAAGCGATACGTACAGCCATTAGTACATAAGCTGCCGCGTGCGCTTTAGGGAACATGTATTTTATCTTTTTACATGATTCGATATACCAGCCTGGTACTTTATTTGCCAGCATTTCTGTTTCAAATTCTTCAGATAAACCTTTCCCTTTACGTACTGATTCCATTATTTTAAAAGCAAGCGAAGGCTCGAGCCCTTGATAAATTAAATAGACCATAATATCATCTCGACAGCCAATTACTTCTTTTAATACACATGTACCATTTTGAATGAGCTCTTGCGCATTACTCAGCCAAACATCTGTCCCGTGCGATAAACCAGAAATTTGTACAAGTTCTGAAAACGTTGATGGCTTTGTATCCTCTAACATTTGACGTACGAAGCGTGTACCAAATTCAGGAATACCAAGTGTCCCTGTTTTACAGCCGATTTGCTTTTCCGTCACGCCTAACGATTCAGGAGAACTGAAAATCTGCATCACAAATGGATCATCTGTCGGTATTGTTTTCGGATCTATGCCGGATAAATCTTGCAACATACGAATTACGGTCGGATCATCGTGACCAAGAATATCGAGCTTTAAAATATTATCGTGAATCGAGTGGAAGTCAAAGTGTGTTGTTTTCCATTCTGAATCTTGCGCGTCAGCAGGGAACTGCACCGGTGAGAAATCATAAATATCCATATAGTCTGGTACTACAATAATTCCCCCTGGATGCTGCCCAGTTGTTCGTTTAACACCTGTACACCCTTGTACAAGTCGGTCAACTTCCGCACCACGATAATGCTGATTGTGATCATTTGCATATCCTTTTACGTAACCATATGCTGTTTTTTCAGCAACTGTTCCGATTGTTCCAGCACGAAATACGTAATCCTCGCCAAATAGCTCTTTTGTATAATTATGTGCCTGAGGTTGATATTCACCTGAGAAGTTCAAATCGATGTCGGGCACCTTGTCTCCTTTAAATCCAAGGAATGTTTCGAACGGGATATCTTGGCCATCTTTTTTATAGGTAGTTCCACATTCAGTGCAGTCTTTATTCGGTAAATCATAGCCCGAGCTAACTGATCCATCATTGAAAAACTCTGCATGCTTACAATTAGGGCAAATATAATGTGGTGGCAATGGATTTACTTCGGTAATTTCCATAAAGGTCGCAACGAGTGAAGAACCGACAGAACCACGCGAACCTACTAAATAGCCATCTGCCAATGATTTTTTCACGAGCTTCGCCGAAATTAAATAAATAACGCCGAATCCATGCCCTAAAATCGATTTTAACTCCTTCTCGATACGAGCCTTCACGATTTCCGGCAATTGTTCACCGTATATTGCATTTGCCATTTCATATGTTAAATTCGTTACTTCATCGTCAGAGCCTTCGATTTTCGGTGTATATAAATCATCTTTAATCGGCTTCACATCACCAATGCGATTAGCTACTTCCTGCGTGTTTGTCACAACAATTTCTTTTGCAATATCTGGTCCGAGGAAGTCAAACTCAGTAAGCATTTCATCTGTCGTTCTAAAATGTACTTTTGGTAACTTATATCGATTCAAAGGATTAGCGCCACCTTGCGAACCAACAAGTATTTGTCTAAATACACTATCATTAGGATCTAAATAGTGCACATTTCCTGTTGCTACTACGGGTTTATTTAATTTCTTCCCTAGTTTAACAAGCTTGCGAATAATATCTTCAATCGTCCATTCATCACGCACGATATTTCCCTCAATTAAATGGGCATAAACCGGTTTTGGATGCACTTCAATGTAATCATAAAATGCCGCTACTTTTTCCGCTTCTTCAGGTGACTTTTGCATCATCGTTTCAAAAAGCTCACCTTTATCGCAACCAGAACCTATTAATAAACCTTCACGGTATTGCTCTAGTGTCGAGCGTGTTACTCGCGGGACACGATAAAAGGTTTTCGTATGGGCATGTGTTACAAGCTTAAATAAATTTTTCAAGCCTACTTCGTTGACAGCAAGTATCGTACAATGACTCGGTCTTGCCTTTTTATAAGCTTCTCCGCCACCGACATGCTTATTAAAATCATCGTGATACTTAATGTTAATCTCATCCGCTTCTTTTAATAGATGAAGTAACAGGTAGCCCGTTGCTTCGGTATCATAAATGGCACGGTGATGCTGAGTTAGCTCAATACCGAATTTTTTACATAATGTATTCAATCGATGATTTTTCATTGTTGGGTATAATAACCGAGCAAGCTCTAATGTATCAATGACTGGATGTACTACATTTTCTAAACCAAACTTCTTATAGCCTGTATATAGGAAGCCCATATCAAAAGATGCATTATGCGCAACAACAATGGAGTCGCCGATAAATTCATGGAACTCGCGAATGACTTGTTCCACTTCTGGAGCAGTTCTTACCATATCGTCTGTAATACCTGTTAACTCGATTGTCGTTGCTGACAGAGCGTGGTGAGGATTCGCAAAGCTTTCGTACTTATCAATTACTTGACCATCTTTAATTCTAACGGCTGCTAATTCAATAATCGTATCATAAGCAGTGGAAAGACCCGTTGTTTCAACGTCAAACACGACAAATGTATCATCTTCAAGCAAACGATGTTGCGGTGCATAAGCAATCGGCACACCATCATTTACTAAATAAGCTTCTAAACCGTAAATGACCTTAATGCCATGCTTTTTTCCAGCAGCATAGGCATCCGGGAAAGATTGTACGATAGCATGATCGGTAATCGCTATCGCAGGGTGACCCCATTTTGCCGCCTGTTCGACAAGTCGCCCAACAGGTGTCACTGCATCCATCTGGCTCATCGGTGTATGCATATGCAGTTCTACGCGTTTTTCTCCTTCGGGCGCTGTATCACGACGCGGTTCTTTTTTCACTTCGTTAATATCATTCGCCATGACGATTAAATCACGAAGGAAAGTATCTGTTTGGACTGAACCACGAACCTTTACCCACATACCTTTTTTCAAATACTGCATTAGTTCGGCATCCTCATTATCACGTGAGAACATTTTTACTATAATTGAGTCTGTATAGTCGGTAATTTTAATTTGTAAAAGGGAACGTCCGCTTTTAAGCTCTTTCACTTCTGCATCAAAGACAAATCCTTCTACTACGACGCGGCGCTCTTCCTCGATAATGCGCTTAATGTCCATCATTTCAGTATCTTTAATTAGCGAACCGAGCTGGAATGGTCGATCTCCTAGTCCTGCAATTGCAGGATTGTCTTTTTTATCTTGCTCACGCTTTTTAAAATCTTCCATTGCCTGCTGTGATAACATCGCTTCTTCTAGACGCTTTTGTTCTGCGAATGCCTCTTGCGCAGCACGCATCTCTTCAGTTTCCTCTTGTAAAACGAAGTCGATTGCAATCGGAGGAAAACCGAATTGTGCGAAGCCAGCAGATAATTTCTCTGCATATTTCGTTTTCAACATCATATATTCCATTTCCTGCATGCAAGAAAGCGTCATCTTTTGACCATTCCACTCAGGAATTTGAGATATAAGACCATTTTTCAACGTTGGTGCCATATCATCTATTTGCTCAACTACCGTTAACCAATAATCCTGAATTAGATCCTTTGTCACCAATTGTTCCACTGTTTCAATTGTCATATTTATTTGGGCTATTGCCGCAAATTTTTCTGTTAAGTGTGTACGGAACAATTGATAAAGTGCGAATGGCAAAATATCCTGTAATTTCACAGTGAAATGCCATAATCTATCTTTTTTATGGACAGTTAAACGTGATAGTTCACCGCCCTCAAAAAATGACATATAGACATCTTCTGTTAGTTCAAGCTGTTGCAGAAGCATTTTAAACCGCATTTTCGCTTCTTGTTCATTTTCCAACCTACCTACACCTCCAACACTTCTTTGTTAAATTTATCGATTGAAAAAGAAAGGAAAGGAAAGTACTCACTTACTGTACCTTCCTTCCATAAATTATTGGTTTATACGGAAAAATTCATTTAAGTGATCGATTAACTCTTCTTTTTTCCACTCAAACGTTTCACCTGTTTGTCGGATTTTCACTTCTACAATACCTTCAGAAGCTTTTTTCCCAACTGTCACACGCACTGGTAAACCTATTAAATCTGCATCTGCAAATTTAACACCAGCACGCTCCGCACGGTCATCTAGCAATACATCATAGCGGTATGATTTAAGTAAGCCGTAAAGCTCTTCAGCTAAGCCAACTTGTGCTTCATCTTTCGCATTAACAGGTACAACATGGATATCGTATGGTGCTAGTTGCTTCGGCCATACAAATCCATTATCATCTTGGAACTGTTCTGCTACTGCCGCTAAAATACGAGAAACACCAATACCATAGCAACCCATAATAAATGGCTGTGCTTTACCTTGCTCATCTAAATACGTACCATTCATTTTTGACGAGTATGTTGTGCCTAATTTGAAAATATGACCAACTTCGATACCTTCTGCAAACTTCACTACACCTTGTCCATCTGGCGATAAATCCCCTTCTTGAATAAAGCGGATATCAAGATAATCATTAATAGCAAAGTCACGTACTGGGTTCACATTTACTAAGTGGAAGCCATCTTCGTTTGCACCTGCTACACCATTGCTAATTGATTGAATGGCCTTGTCAGCAAATACTTTCACATCAACAGGTAATTTCACAGGACCAATTGAGCCAATGCTGCAGCCTAATAATTCACGAATTGCCGCGTCACTTGCAAGCTCTACAGAACTAGCCTCAAGCGCATTTTTCAACTTAATATCATTAATCTCATGGTCGCCACGTGCAAGCACGACAACTAGTTCACCATCTACATCAAATACTAGTGATTTGATAACTGACGAAGCATCTACATTTAAGAAAGTTGAAACTTCTTCAATTGTTTTTTGGTCGGGTGTTGCTACTTTTTCTACTTCTTTTAATGCTTCATCAGATGAGCTATACTCTGTGATGACTTCAGCCATTTCGATATTTGCCGCATAATCAGAAGTATCCGAGTAGGCAATTGTGTCTTCACCAATAGCAGAAAGTACCATGAATTCATGTGTACCTTTACCACCAATTGAACCAGCATCTGCAATAACAGCACGATAGTTCAAGCCAAGACGTGAGAAAATATTTGAATAGGCACGGTACATATCATCGTAAGTTTCGTCCAAGCTTTCACGAGATGCGTGGAAAGAATAAGCATCTTTCATAATAAATTCACGGCCGCGCAGTAAGCCAAAACGTGGGCGCTTTTCATCACGGAATTTTGTTTGGATTTGGTAAAGTGTTAAAGGTAATTTTTTGTATGATTTAATTTCATCGCGTACTAAAGTTGTAATCACTTCTTCGTGTGTGGCACCTAGTGCGAAATCACGGTCATGGCGATCCTTTAAACGCATTAGTTCCGGACCATAAGCTTCCCAACGACCTGATTCTTGCCATAATTCTGCTGATTGCATTGCTGGCATTAATAATTCAATTGAGTTAATGGCTTCCATTTCCTCACGAACAATGTTTTCGATTTTTGTTAAAACACGCTTCGCTAATGGTAAATACGAATAAATACCGCTTGCGTTTTGACGGATAAACCCAGCGCGTAGTAATTGCTTATGCGATTTAACATCTGCATCTGCAGGTATTTCGCGTAGCGTTGGAATAAAAGTTTTACTTTGCTTCATATGTGTTCCACCTTTTTTTAATAAATAAATTCATACTCTAGCATAAACAAATTTAGCTTTGAACGCAATGCTATGTATCACATGCGCTCAAAGCTTTAGTTAATTAACCTAGAAGAAAAATTTCTGTATGTCATTCCATGTTACAACTACCATTAATATCATAAGCAAGACAATTCCTACGAAATGTACCGCTCCTTCTTTTCGACGGTCAATAGGTTTGCCACGTATCGCTTCATAGCCAAAGAACATCAAACGTCCACCATCAAGCGCTGGCAATGGTAACAAGTTCATAATCCCAAGGTTAATACTTAACACAGCTGCCCAGTTCATTAAACTATAGAAGCCATATGACGCCACTTCTTCTGTCTGTTTATAAATACCTACTGGTCCAGACAATGCGTCAAGTGTAAACTTACCTGTTACAAGCATACCTAGTAATTCAAAAATCCGTATTGTCCATGAATATGTTTGTTCTGCACCAAACGTAATAGCTTTTAATGGATTAAATTCTCTCGGACTTTCATACATCACGCCGATTTGTCCATATTTTTTTCCTTCTTTTTCAACTTCAATAACATTCATCTCTAAGTTTTTCGACTCGCCACCACGTTTTAGTGATACGGTAATATTTTCACCAGAACTATCTTGAACAATTGCCGCTAAATCTTGGAATGTATTGACTGCCTGTCCATTAATCGCAGTCACCCTATCTCCCGCAAGCATGCCCGCCTTTGCTGCTGGTGCATTATCTATCACTTCCGTAATAATTGGTTCGTTCGTAGGTACACCTTGAACTAAGCCTATAACTAGAAAGATGAAAAATGCTAAAATAAAGTTGAAAAGTGGTCCTGCAAAAATAGTCATCGCACGGTGACCGACCGATTTTGAATTAAATTGACGATCATAAGGTGCAATGATTGTATCTATGCCATTTTCCACTAAAACGCATTTTCTTGAAACGTTATAACGAACAAGTTGCTCTTCTTCGTCATACCCTTCAATCCACATATCACGCTCTAAATCAGCACGTTCAACCTCTAAAAATAGCAAGTCTGGTAATTGCTTATTATTTTGATTGAAAATAATTTTCTCGACATTATTATCTTCATTTACAATTAGCCCTACACGATAGCCCGGCAACAATTCAACAGAATCCATATCATCACCGGCCATACGAACATAGCCACCAATCGGCAATAAACGTAATGTGTAAACTGTCTCACCTTTCGTCATACCGAATATTTTCGGTCCCATTCCAATGGCAAATTCTCGCACCATAATGCCCGCACGTTTCGCGAACAGGAAGTGACCTAACTCATGGAAAAAGACGAGCGAGCCAAATATAAAAATAAATGCAATTGCTGTTTGCATACTATCCCACCTTCAAATGCGAATAATTGACTATGCTTTCATTTCTTTGGCTCATCACCATAACCTAGAGTTGATTTCCGTTCCGGCTGTGCGCTTTCCGGGGGGCGTCTGATGAGCCGCTTCACTCGCAAGCTTGCTCCAGGGTCTCGGGCCAACACGATGTTGGTCACAAAGGCGTTGTCACAGGATGTGACGTCTTTAGCCTTTGTTCCTTTATTCGCTAATCCCCCCAGGAATCGCACAGCCTCCACTCCAATCAACTGGCACTCTCTTATTAAAATGCAATTGACTTAAATGTCATTCCCGATTTTTGGTGATGAACCATTTCTTTACTTTACCATATCCGAAACAATTCTTCGTACTTCACTGTCTACATGTAAAATTGTTTCTAAGTCCGGTACTGCAATTGTTTGATGTTGCTGCATCACGCGCTCAATTGTTTCATCAATTTCAAGGAACTTAATATTCCCTTGTAAAAATGCTGCTACAGCCGCTTCATTTGCAGCGTTCATCGCTGTTAAAATTGTTCCACCTGTACGTCCCGCCTCATATGCAAGTCGCAACGCTGGGTAACGCTCAAAGTCCATTTCTTTAAAATGCAATTGACCAATTTGCGCTAAATTTAACCTTTGTCCATTTTGTAACGGCATTCGATCCGGATAGCTTAATGCATATTGAATCGGTACACGCATGTCCGGCGTACCAAGCTGAGCCATCACACTAGTATCATGATACTCAACTAAAGAGTGAATAATACTTTCTCTATGCAAAAGTACATCAATTTTATCGTATGGCATATCAAATAATACATGTGCCTCGATCACTTCTAACCCTTTATTCATCATTGTCGCAGAATCAATTGTAATTTTCGCACCCATTGACCAGTTCGGATGATTGAGTGCATCTTTCACCGTAACATGCCCAAGTTCAGCACGTGTTTTATCGCGGAAACTACCACCTGAAGCAGTAATAATTAATCGCTCAATATTTTTCGGGTTTTCGCCATTCATTGATTGATAAATAGCGGAATGTTCACTATCGACAGGTAAGATCGGTGCACCATATTTTCTTGCTTCCGCCATTACTAAATGACCCGCTGTAACTAAAGTTTCCTTATTTGCGATGGCGATTGTTTTTTTCATACGAATAGCCGCCAACGTTGACTCTAAACCGACACTTCCAAGAACAGCATTCACTAGCACAGTCGAATCAGCATGTGTAGCAACCTCCACAAGCCCTTTTGTTCCAAAGGTAAAGCCAATATGCGGAAACTCTTTTTGCAATACAATTGCATCTGCCTCTAATTGCACAGAAACTAACTCTGGTTGTAACTGTAAAATAATTTCACGTGTCTTTTCGATATTTTTCCCTGAAGATAAAGCGACAAGTTTAAATGCTTCCGGATTCTCTTTTAATATATCAATCGTTTGCAACCCAATAGAACCTGTTGCGCCCAATAAACTAATTTTTTTCACGATAGTGAGTCCCCTTTTTAATTACCAATAAAATGTAAGAAGTGTAGTAATGGTACGACGAATAATAGACTGTCAAAGCGGTCTAAAATACCACCATGACCTGGCAAAATATTACCTGAATCTTTCACATCATAGTGACGTTTAATAGCAGATTCGACAAGGTCACCCATTTGTCCTACAATCGAAGCAATAATTGTGACTACGATTAAAGAAACCCACGAATTTGTAATTGGATAAATTAACTGCATTCCTACAGCAAAAATCACCGCAATTACAATGCCGCCGACAAAACCTTCTACTGTTTTATTCGGTGAAATTTCAGGCCATAGCTTCGTCTTCCCTAGCTTTCTTCCGATAAAGTATGCGCCCGAATCTGTTGTCCACACAATGAGTAGACAGAATACAATATACTTTACCCCTGCATTTTGTGTCTCGATTAAATAATGGAAGCCTAGCCCCACGTAAAAAGCACCTATCAGAACAAAACCTGCATCATCAAATGTAAATTTATTTTTTATAAGCACTACATAGATAAGCAATAAAATGACTAGACCATATACGATCTCTACTTTAGAGTCGTAGCCAATTGTATGTAGTATTTTTTCTGTCCACTCGTTTGGCATAACAAGCATCACTAAAGTTAATAAACCCAATAAACCTGGAACTGAAAAAATTTGAATACCTTTCATTTTCAGTATTTCATAAAATCCAACTACAGCCATTGCAAAAACTAGTAATGTAAACGGCACCTGCCCATAAATAACAAATGGGATAAATAGTGCCGCTGCAATAATTGCTGTTATGATTCGTTGCTTCAAGTTGTTTCTTCTCCTTTCAGCCCACCATAACGGCGATTACGTTTTTGATAACTTTCAATTGCCTCAAGCAAGCTCTCTTCATTAAAATCTGGCCATAACGTTTCTGTAAACCAAAATTCTGTATAAGCAAGTTGCCAAAGCATAAAGTTACTTAAACGTACTTCACCACTCGTTCGAATTAACAAATCCGGTTCTGGTAAACAGGCTGTCATTAAATGTGAAGTGATACTTTTTTCATCGACTTCATCAATCGTCAGTTTGCCCTCTTGCACCAACTTCATAATTTCCTTCATAGCACCGACCATCTCTGCGCGGCTACCATAGTTCAAAGCAAAATTTAAAATAAGCCCCGTATTTTGCTTTGTTTCTTCGATTGCTTTATATAAAGCATCTTGTGTATGTTTTGGAAGCACGTCAGGTTCACCAATCATTTGCACACGTACATTACGTTCCATCATCTCTGGTAAAAAAGAAGCTAAAAATTCTACAGGCAAGCGCATTAAAAAATCCACTTCTGTTTTAGGTCGTTTCCAGTTCTCTGTCGAAAAGGCGTATACCGTTAACACTTTTATACCAAGATCCGACGCAAATCTTGTTACCTTTCGAACAGTCTTCATCCCTTCATGATGACCAGCAATACGTGGCATTGCGCGCTTATTCGCCCAACGTCCGTTTCCGTCCATAATAATCGCTACATGGGCAGGAATTGGCTCATTTTTAGAAAGTGCAACACGTTCCTCTAATGACATTGTTTCTTTATTCACTTGTTTTCCTAATAGCTTTTTAAGCATGCTAATTCCCCCACAACAACTAATTGGACGTATACTTACTTATCATAACAAAATAATGACCTATTTGTCTTTTGTTTCCCTATAAATTGACTATGTGTTTCTATTTTGTTTTAGAACAATTTCCTATATATTACAGACAATTAAGAAAAAAATTGCTCATCACCATAACCTCGGGTTGATTTCCGTTCCGGCTGTGCGCTTTCCGGGGGGCGAGCGACGAGCCTCCTCCTACGCTACGCTTCGTGCGGGGTCTCGTCTGTCTCGCTAATCCCCCAGGAGTCGCACAGCCTTCACTCCAATCAACCGGCATTTTTAAGTTAATCTGCACTTTACTCGAATGTCGTCCCCCGATTTTTGGTGATGAACCCTATATATCACAAATAAATAAGAAAAGGCGTCCAGTAAATAGTAGGACGCCTTCATCTAATAAAAGTTCTGTACTTGCAAGTCCCAAACTGCAGCATTGCCCTGTATATATATTTGAGGTGCAATTTGAGTTCATTCCACTTAAGTTCTGTAATGACCTTTAGAATGTGCTGCTAAGCTAGTTAATTTAAGCGTGTAAAGCGCCTGCTTACACTTCTAAAATTTCTTTTTCTTTTTCTTTTACAACTTGATCTACTTTAACGATGTATTCATCCGTTAATTTCTGGATATCTTCTCCATATCCACGTAAATCATCTTCTGTGATTTCGCCTGCTTTTTCAAGTTTTTTAAGATCATCATTTGCATCACGACGTACGTTACGTACAGCGATTTTAGCTTCTTCTGATTCTTTTTTCACTTGCTTCACAAGATCTTTACGACGCTCTTCTGTTAAAGCCGGAATCATTAAACGGATTATTGTGCCGTCATTCGTTGGCGTAATGCCGATATCTGATTTCATAATCGCTTTTTCAATATCACCTAAAACTGATTTGTCATATGGTGAAATGACAAGGAGACGTGCTTCTGGTACAGAAACTCCACCTAGTTGGTTAATTGGTGTTGGTGCACCATAATAATCGACAGTAATACGATCTAATAAAGATGCATTCGCACGACCTGCACGGATGGATGCTAATTCACGTGAAAAAGCAGCAATTGTTTTATTCATTTTGTCTTTCGTTTGTTCCATTACTTGTTTAGCCATTATAAATTCCTCCTAACAACTGTTCCAATTTTTTCGCCCTGAACGGCACGCTTAATATTTCCTTGTTCCATAATTGAGAAAACAATTAATGGAATATCGTTATCCATACATAAAGTCGAAGCTGTTGAATCCATTACTTGCAATCCTTGTTGAATAACATCTAAATATGTGAGTGTATCATACTTCACAGCATTTGCATCTACTTTTGGATCCGCAGAATAAACACCATCCACATTATTTTTAGCCATTAAAATAGCATCCGCATCGATTTCAGCTGCACGTAACGCTGCTGTTGTATCTGTAGAGAAGAATGGATTACCCGTACCTGCTGCGAAAATGACAACACGTTTCTTTTCTAAATGACGAACTGCTTTACGACGAATATAAGGTTCTGCCACTTGTGTCATGACGATAGAAGATTGAACACGTGTTTCGATACCTAATTTTTCAAGTGCATCTTGTAGTGCAAGTGAGTTCATAACTGTAGCTAACATCCCCATGTAATCGGCTGCTGCACGGTCCATACCCATTTCACTACCGATTTTCCCACGCCAAATGTTACCTCCACCAACAACAACCGCAACTTCTACATCAAGATCTACTACTTCCTTTACTTCTTCAGCAACAGATTTGATAATTTCAGGTGATAAACCAAAGCCAGCTTCTCCCGCTAATGCTTCACCACTTATTTTAATGACTACTCGTTTATATTGTGGCACACTCATTGTAAACCTCCGTCAGACATTTATTTGAAAAGTATTACATACCTATTATCTCTCGAAAAAATATAAAATACAATATTTGCTACTAGCAGACAATAAGTTAATGTATAACCTCATCGAACTATTCTTTTCCTGAAAAATAGGGAACACGTTATGTTGTGTTCCCCATTTTTCGTCCAGTAAAACTAGACTATTATTTGATTAGGCTAAATTGTTTCTGTCTCACATTACGACAACATAAATTAGTATGCGCATCAACGTGCAAGACATCCGCACCTAGTCTATCAAGTATTAGTTACCGTTAACTTGGTTCATAACTTCTTCAGCGAAGTTATCTTCACGTTTTTCGATACCCTCACCAACAGCATAACGTACGAATCCTGTTACATTACCACCAGTTGATTTTACAAAGTCACGTACTTTTTGGTCTGAATTTTTAACGAAAGATTGGTCAAGTAAGCAAACATCTTCGAAGTATTTACCAAGACGACCTTCAACCATTTTCGCTACGATGTTTTCTGGTTTACCTTCGTTTAACGCTTGCTCAGTTAATACTTTGCGCTCGCGTTCAACTTCGTCAGCAGAAACTTCGTCACGTGAAACATAAGCAGGGTTGATAGCAGCGATGTGCATTGCAATATCTTTCGCAGCAGCTTCGTCAGTAGAACCTTCAAGAGCTACTAATACGCCGATACGTCCACCCATGTGTAGGTAAGAACCGAATGCATCTGCATCTGTTTTTGTTTTAATTTCGAAACGACGTAGGCTAATTTTTTCACCGATTGTCGCAACAGCAGTTGAGATTTGGTCAGCGATTTTTACGCCCTCAGCATTCACAAGCTCAAGAGCCGCTTCAGCAGATTCTGGTTTAGCAGCTAATAATTGCTCTGCAAGTGACTCAACTAATACTACGAATTTATCGTTTTTAGCTACGAAGTCAGTTTCAGCATTTACTTCAAGTAAAATTGCTTCGTTTCCTTTAGCTAAAATGTATGTTGTACCTTCAGCAGCGATACGGTCAGATTTCTTAGCAGCTGATGAAAGACCTTTTTCACGTAAAAAATCAATTGCAGCGTCAATGTCGCCTTCTGTTTGTACTAACGCTTTTTTACAGTCCATCATACCAGCGCCAGTTTTTTCTCGTAATTCTTTAACTAATTGTGCAGTAATGTTTGCCATTAGTGTTTCCTCCTCAAATGTTAAACCATTTAGTTATAATTTGTAAGTTCTAAAAAAGGTGATAAGGGGTTTGAGCCACTTATCACCTTTTGTAAACGTGAATTATTCAGCAGCTGCTTCAGTTGCAGGAGCTTCTT
The DNA here is from genome assembly GCA_036638655.1 of Lysinibacillus sp. GTDB lineage: Bacteria > Bacillota > Bacilli > Bacillales_A > Planococcaceae > Lysinibacillus. The sequence continues at coordinate 43,170 of JAVWKG010000001.1, forward strand.
CTTCACCTTGTTTTGACTCGATTAATGCATCAGCCATTTTAGCAGTTAAAAGTTTAACAGCGCGGATAGCGTCATCATTTGCAGGGATTACGTAGTCGATTTCGTCTGGATCACAGTTTGTATCAACAATACCTACTAGAGGAATGTTTAACTTGATAGCTTCTGCTACAGCGATACGCTCTTTACGTGGGTCAACCACGAACATAACATCTGGAAGTGCATGCATATCACGAACTCCGCCTAAGAATTTAACTAGACGCTCGTGTTGTTTTTTAAGTTGGATAACTTCTTTTTTAGGAAGAACTTCGAAAGTTCCGTCTTCTTCCATTTTTTCGATTTGTTTCATACGTGCAACACGTTTTTGAATCGTACCGAAGTTAGTAAGAGTACCACCTAACCAACGTTGGTTGATGTAGTAGTTGCCTGAACGTTCAGCTTCGTCTTTGATCGCTTCTTGTGCTTGTTTTTTCGTACCAACGAAAAGAACTTTACCACCGTCTTGACCAACTTGACGCATGAAGTCGTAAGCTTCCTCTAATTTTTTAACTGTTTTTTGTAAGTCGATGATGTAGATCCCGTTACGCTCAACGAAGATATATTTCTTCATTTTTGGGTTCCAACGACGTGTTTGGTGACCGAAATGTACACCAGCTTCAAGTAATTGTTTCATAGAAATTACTGACATTTGTATTTCCTCCTAAATTGTTTGGTTTTTTTCCTCCGTATCTATCTTCTATAACAAGCAACCCTGAACATCAGAGCACCACTTACTACATCAAGATACGTGTGTATTTATAACACCATTTGTTAATATAACATATGCTATAATCGACTGCAACAGTTTTAGCTATGAAACTTCAATAAAAGCTCTATTTCTGTCTTACCTTTTTGCAGCTTTCTCGCAATTGTTTCTGCAGACTCGCCTTTTTTCGCCAATTCAATCACTTGTTCTTCAATTGTTAAAATTTTCGGTCGTTCAGTAACAGGTAACACAGGTTCGTTTGCATGTAAATCTTCTTTTTTCGCTTGAGTGGACATTTGCTGCGAAACCATTTGTTTTGAATAGGCATTCGCCACTAAGTTTTTAGGCGTTAGTAAACGTTGCTCTAATTCTACATCTACGACTGGTGATATAGGCTTTTTCACATCAGGCTGCACAGATTGCGTACTTATTTTGTCAGATTGCTGTACTTTAACATTCCCTAACTCTGAAATCAAACGATTATTTTCATCCTTAATTTCAGACAAATAAGCAGCAACTGTATCATCCATTTCACTCATTAATCGTTCTTGTTTTTTTTCTAAATTATTAAATCTTGCAATTTTAGTATTCAGTATAATAATAAAATAAAACGATACGAGTTGCAGGACAAATAGTACTACGATCATTACTGTTAACATAAGCAACTCCTATCCGCTGAAATCGACAAAATTCCCTTTGAAGGGATGCTGCGCCTGCTTTTCTTGTTTATCTTTATTTTTCTTTTTCTTTTTTCTAGTACCATGTATATATTCTTCCCCAGCTTCTTCTTCTTCGCTAATCTCATCCATAGCTTCTGATGTATTGACGATTGTTTGTTTTCTTTCCAACTCTTTTTTCAAAGCTTCATTCGCATTTGCTTGTTGGGCTGCTGATTGTTGTTGTGCTTGCTCTGCAATTTTCCCAGCTTCATACGTTTTTGGAATAGCAATTTGTAACTCGACACCTTTTAAACTCATAGTGTCCCTCCTCCATTACTTTTACTAGAAAATCTAACTTGCTCTAATATAATTACGCATTAAGCATTTCATTTGAAAGTAATTTCCGAAGCTTAAACAAAGCTTTTGAATGTATTTGAGAAATACGAGAAGTTGACAACTCCAACATCTCTCCAATTTCAGTTAAGGTCATTTCTTCTGAATAAAACAAGCTTAAAACAAGCTGTTCTTTTTCGTTTAACTTTTGAATCGTTACCGCTAAATCCTCTAACAACTCCGATTTCACCAATGCTTGTTCAGGCGTTTTAGTTATATCATCTCGAATGACAAATGCTTTCCCCTCAGCCTCTTCTTGGTCTTGTTGTTCGTTGATAGAAAGTACATTTGAAAAAAAGTGTTCTTGTACAGTTTGATACACTTCCTCAACAGGTAAATCCATATGTTCAGCCAGTTCTTCCGGGGTTGCATGACGCATTAACTTTTGTTCTAAACCTTCTATTTGAGCATCTAATTTCTTTGCTTTTTCTCTTGCAGATCTTGGCAACCAATCTTCTTTACGTAATCCGTCTATAATGGCACCACGCACACGGAAAGAAGCATACGTATCAAATTTCAAATCACGGTTAATGTCAAATTTATTTAGCGCATCAAATAACCCTAGCATGCCAAGGCTCATTAAATCGTCTCTCGCTACATTTTTCGGCAAACCAGCACCAATACGTTGTACATGATAAGAAACAAGTGGCATATATTTTTTTATTAACAAATCGCCTGCATCTGGATCTCTATCATTTACCCATCTCTGCCACAGCTTTTGTTCATCGTTTAGAATCGACTGCATCATGAATCCACCTCTCTTAAAACACGCTCAAACGCTTACTATTATTGTACCAAAATTCGACTTAAATTTCATTCGTTTCTAGAAGACTAGTAAATGTAATAATAGGTGCATATTTTCCCAACATATTCGCAAGGGATTGCTCAATTTTTATTGGTTCTTCTATTTACTATAACGACTCTTTGTTCCAGGCGGCGACTTCTGTGGTAACGGCTTCATGACCAACTTCGTGTTGACCTGAGGAGATTGGAGCCGCGCTTTGCGAACGCGCCCATCTAGAACGGAAAGTCGTGGACCCATAAGGACGCTTGTAAAAAAACTTATACATTATCTTGGAATAAAAAAATAGCATAATAGGATAATCACCTACCATACTATTTTCGCTTTCGGGTTACCCCTTATTCATTAAGAATTCACTCGTTCATTCTCATCACGCGACATCATTGTGCGCACAACTTGTGCGATTTCTTCCGTACTTTCATCTTGAAACTCAACTGTCGACGCTTTTTCCTTTTGTTCGAATTGCTCCTCTTGATCTTGCTCTGCCACTTCATCATTATCGTCATTCTGTAATATGCTTTCTTCAGGTGTATTGAATACATAAGCTATTAAATAACGAACTACAAACACCGCGAAAAAGACAATAATAGCTGTTAGAAAAGAGCCAAACAAAATACGAGAAGGTGCATAGTCTTTAGGAAGCATTATGAAAAAGTAAATAGAGAATGCGATCAGTGCCGACCAACAATTATAAAATATAGAACCGAACATCAAATCTCACTCACCCCTCGGTTAACTGTTCGAATATGTAATATCGATGTCGTAGGATCAAACTCAATCGTTCTTCCACTACTCCCACCAGTATCTTCAGCAATTAATGGAATCCCATTATTTTTCAGTTCTTGCTTTACCGCTTCGACATTTCGAGGTCCAATACGCATAGAATTTTTGTCTGAAGTAAATTGGAACATCTGTGCTCCACCCGCAATTTTTGCTTTCAACTTAAACTTTTGAATACCTTCTAGCTTTAATAAATCAATCATAGCTTTAATACCCGTATCAGCGAATTTTGCAACATTGATAGATTCCGCTCTTCCTAATGTGGAATCCGGTAACATGACATGTATTAATCCGGCAATTTTTTTTGACTCATCGTACAAAATCACCCCTACACACGAACCGAGACCAGAAGTTCGAATCGTATCAGGCATTTTTGCAACATCCATTTGCGCAATTCCAACTTTGACAACTTGACCAGCATTATTAATCATGTGGTTAAGAAACTCCTAAAGCCTTAAATATCGAATCAAAGGAATCAGGGTCCGGCAATAGAAAGAAGTGTCCTCTTACTGTTTCCGTATCCTCAACACCGTCTTCAAAAATGGATGTGTTTATTACGATAACATTATCACTAACATGCGATAATTCGATTAAGCCAATACTAATAATTGCACCAAACATGTCAACACTTAACCCTGGAACGGTTGGGTAAATTTTCAACCCTGTAAAATCAGATAACGCTGATAAGTACGAGCCCGATAAAATATTCCCCATTTCTTGCATCGCTGATAACCCTAATTCTGAAACAGGAGGGTTTTTAAAATCAAATGATTCATCTCGAATTAAACGTCTAATGAAACGATTAGCTTGTTCAATCGGTAATATAAAGAACATGCTACCTTCAGCATCTCCTTCTATTCGTAAGAAAATGCCAACTACCACATTCTCGGAACCGCCCGCAAGCTCCATCATGTCATTAAACGACACCATCTCCACTTTCGGTACACGCATATCAATTTTTTTTTCAAGTAAATCGGACAGTGCTGTCGCAGCATGCGCAGCACCGATATTACCGATTTCCTTTAAGACATCTAAATGTAATGATGTGATTTTCTGATTAAACGTCATAAGTCATCCCTACTTCAGTGGATTTAGTACTTTCTCTAAATGTAATAAGATTAATAAGCGATTGTCTAATTTTGCAACACCAGAAATATACTCTTCTTCTAGTGAGCCGACCACTTGTGGCTGAGGCTCGATTGAGCTAGCTGCAATATCCAGAACATCATTTGCAGAGTCTACTACGAAGCCAACTTCCATATCTTCTAAAGAAATAATGATGATACGAGTAGTTTCTTCGTTTGCAGATATAGGCAAATAAAATCGTTCGCGTAAATCGACAATTGGTGTTACAACACCACGTAAGTTAATAACGCCTTTTACGTAATTTGCTGTTTTAGGCACACGTGTAATATGCATTAATTTCTCAATTCCTTGAACGTGTGAAACAGGAATTGCATACTCTTTATCTGCTAATTGAAAAACAATTACTTTAATATTTTCTTGTTCAATTGCATTTGTCATGTTTAACACCTCTCTTATTCATTCATCTTATTTAATTAGCGCATTGCAATCTACGATTAACGCAACTTTACCATTACCTAGAATTGTCGCACCTGAAATAGCGAAGATATTTGTTAAATAATTGCCTAATGATTTCAGTACGATTTCTTGTTGGCCAATGAATGAGTCAACTACTAAACCAGCAAGTTTGTCTCCTTTACGCACGATAACAACTGAATGGAATTCATCATCTTGCACTTCATTGCGTGGAACTTCGAAAATCTCTTCTAAGAACACTAAAGGTACAACTTTACCGCGGAAATCGATTACTTTTTGGTTATGGGCATTCATAATTTCAGATGAACGAATAATCGATGTTTCAATAATTGACGATAGTGGAATCGCATAAATTTCTTTCTCAATTTCTACTAACATAACCGAAATGATAGATAGTGTTAGTGGTAATTGAATGGAGAATACTGAACCTACGTCTTGTGTAGATTCAATTGAAATATTACCGCCAAGTGATTCAATTGTCGTTTTTACAACATCAAGACCTACACCTCGACCAGATACATCTGAAATAACATCAGCTGTTGAGAAGCCAGAAGCTAAAATTAGCTCGTTAATTTGTCGATCTGACATCGCGTTCGATTGTTCTTGTGTTACGACACCTTTTGCAAGGGCTTTGGCAAGAACTTTATCTCGATTTATCCCTGCACCGTCATCTTCAATCTCGATGAATACATAGTTACCACTATGATAAGCACGTAATTCAACCGTACCTTCTTCTGGCTTCCCTTTCGCAAGTCGCACTTCTGGGTTTTCAATACCATGGTCTACTGAGTTACGGATTAAGTGAACAAGTGGGTCACCGATTTCATCGATAACTGTGCGATCTAGTTCCGTTTCTGCACCAATAATTTCAAGGTTAATTTTTTTGTTTAAATCACGTGATAATTGACGAATCATTTTCGGGAAGCGATTAAACACCGTTTCTACAGGCACCATGCGCATCGTTAAGATGATTGTTTGTAAATCACCCATAACACGACTCATACGCTCTACCGTTTCGTTCAATTCAGTATGATTCACTTCTGTCGCGATAGATTGTAAACGTCCTCTATCAATTACTAGTTCTTCAAATAAATTCATTAAAATATCAAGTCGTTCAATATTTACACGAATTGTTTTATTCCCAACCGCTACATTCGCTTTACTTGTTTTCGCTGGTGTCGCTTTTTGCGATGCCGTACCATTAGTAGCCGGCACTCCCTCAGTAATAACAGGTGTGATTTCCACAATTGGTTGTTGTGAAGTATGATTCAAATGCTCTTTTGTAATAGTTGTTACCGTTACAACATCAACTTCCGATACTTTCATCAATTTCTTCTGCATATCTTCTGCAGATTCTTTTGTCACGAATGCAACATAAAACAATTGATCGAATTGCTCGTCCTCTAATTTTTCAACAGACGGAGATGATTTAATAACATCGCCATCTTTTTCTAAAATTTCGAAAACCATAAATACGCGCGCCGCTTTTAATAAGCAATCTTCACGTAAAGTAACAGCAATTTCGAAAGCATTAAAACCTTGTTCAGCTGATTGAGAAATGACTGTTTGCTCAAAGCTATCGTATTCAAGAGCACCAGTAATCGATTCAACTGTTGTAGCCGCAACTTCAGTTACAGCAACTATTGGAGCTGGAGCACCTGATTCACCTGACTCAATTTGATTAAGTGATGCCACAGTAGCTGAGACATCTCTTTTTCCATCTCCACCGCTGGCAATATCCATTACCATTTCTTCTAAGTGATCCACTGATTCAAAAACAACATCTAAAATTTCTGGCGTTACTTTAATTTTATCATTCCGAATTGCATCTAACACATTTTCCATTTTATGTGTTAAATCTGCTAAATCTTCAAAGCCCATTGTTGCAGACATACCTTTTAATGTATGTGCTGAGCGGAAAATTTCCCCGACGATTGCTAAATCTTCCGGATTTTTTTCTAACTCTAATAAATGCTGACTACATGCTTGTAAATGTTCTTTACTTTCCTCAATAAACATTTCTAAATATTGATTGACTTCCATAAGAGGGCACCCCTTTTAAGACAAATATTTCATAATTGTTTGTGCAATATTATCAACATCAGCTACTTCATCGACAAGCTGCGTTTCCACAGCAGCTTTCGGCATACCATAAACTATGCAAGTATCTGCTGATTCTGCTATAGCGATTACATTGCCATTGCTCTTTAGTGCTTTCAATCCTTTTGAGCCATCATAGCCCATACCTGTCATTACAACAGCTACTTTATCGAAATCTGAAAACTGACTTGCATCCTCGAACATAACATCAACAGATGGTCGATGCCCCGATCGTGGTGGTTCTTGTTGATCGAGAATAATACCGTAAGATGTACCAACTTTTTTTAATTTCATATGATAGCCACCTGGTGCGATATAAGCAGTACCATTTTGTAAAATATCACCATGCTCTGCTTCCTTCACATGAATTTTACTTAACTGATCCAGGCGGTTAGCTAACGATTTTGTAAAGCCTGCTGGCATATGTTGAACGATTAAAATTGGTGCTTGAATATTACTTGGAATCTTCGTGATTACCTCTTGTAGTGCACGAGGTCCGCCAGTTGAAGTGCCTATCAGTACAACTTTTTTACTAATACGATTCCAGTCTGTTTTCGTTCTCGTCATTTCAGTACTAATAACTGGCTTTGATACATTCTCTCGCTTCAGTATGCTTTTTATCGTGTTCATTTTTATAAGCGGCTCTTGCTGTATGGAACGGCCAAAAGATTTATTTAGCTTAACTACATGTACTTGTGCAGCTTGTTCGACCTTGTGTACAAGTTCTGACTGAATTTTATGTAGGTCGAGTGAAATAGTCCCACTAGGCTTTGTAACAAAGTCTACAGCTCCAAACTCAATTGCAGAAAGCGTGTTATCTGTTCCTTGTTGAGTTGTACTTGACAGCATTACTACTGGCACTGGACAAGTAGCCATGATTTCTTTCAATGCATCCAAGCCATTCATCTCGGGCATTTCAATATCAAGTGTTACAACATCTGGCTTAAGTGTTTGAATTTTTTTTAATGCATCTCTTCCATTACGAGCCGTTCCAACTACCTCAACCTTCGAGCTTCCAACAAAAAAGTCACTAATTAGCTTTCTCATAAAAGCAGAATCATCCACTACTAAAAGTTTGCTTTTGTTAGAGAAGTCCAATTAATCACGCCCTTTCGAAAAGATACTTTTCAATTTAGATAAAAACTTATTAGAAACCTGCTCATGCGCATGCACTTCTTCATTTCCTTGTTCCACAAATCGTTTCACAATTAACTTTAATGTTTTGGAAATTAAAGCATCAGGGTAGGCAATGACAAACGGAACTTGTTCACGTACTGCTTGTCTAACAACCGAATCCTCAGGTAATGAGCCTAGAAGCGTAACCTCTTTACTTAAAAACTTTTTCATAGCCAACTTCAGTCGGTCTAATGTCTCTTGCCCCTCTTCTTTAGAGAAAGCACGATTACAAAGTACATAGAACTTCTTATCTTCATCTCTTAAATGCATAAACTTCATCATAGAATAGGCATCCGTAATAGACGTTGGCTCCGCTGTTGAAATCACAATAATTTCGTCGACTGCTGTTAGTAAGTCTAATGACCACTGTGTTGCACCTGCACCCATATCAAATAATATATAATCAAATTCTTTTTGAAGCTCTTCAAATCCAGTAAAAAGCCTCTCAAACATATTATCGGTCCATTCCAGTAAATTTGACATACCTGAGCCACCTGAAATATATTGCAAACCATGCGGACCTTCAAACATTACTTCTTCTAACATTCTATTCTCTTGTAAATAATCTTTCAAACTATATGGAACACTCTTACCAATTAAAATGTGAATATTACCCATGCCGATGTCCATATCTACAATGACAATTCTCTTACCCTCTTTTGCTAGAGTAGTTGCAAAATTCATGGAGAAATTACTTTTACCAACGCCACCTTTACCACTAACGACAGCAATGGATCTACCTAATTCACCTTGACTTCTCATCATTTTTATACGCAATGATTCAGCTTGGTCTCTCATTTTACTTCACCTTGAAATAACATATTAAAGACTACTTCTAAATCTGCTTCTTCTATATCTTCTGGTACTTCTTGACCATTAGTGTAGTAAGCAAGTCCTTTATTATATTTAATCATTAAATTAATCATTGCGCCAATAGTATTTGTTTCATCCATTTTTGTGAAGATAAATTTCTCTATATCCAAATGACAGAATTGATCTACGATTGCTTCCATATCTCGTTCTTTCCCAGTCATAGATAGCACTAAAAACGATTCCGCTTCTTCATTAAATTTAATAAGTCGCTGTAAATCGTCTACATATCTCGCTTCTTTATAATTTCGACCAGCTGTATCTATAAATATTAAATCTAAATGGGACAACTTTTGTATAGCTTGTTCATAATCTGTCGCATTATAAACTATTTCGACAGGAGCTTGAAGTAAACCTGCATACGTTTTTAATTGTTCTATTGCTCCTATTCGATACGTATCTGTTGTAATAAAGCCAATTTTTTTCTTTTTTTCTAAAACTGCTCGCGCTGCCATTTTTGCAATCGTCGTCGTTTTCCCTACGCCAGTAGGTCCTAAAATATTTATAAATTTACGCTCATATGAAAGACCGCCAATTGGTAGTCCTTGCAACTGCTTACGCAATATATTTTTCGTAATTAGTTTGCACTGTGAAAAATTAATCTCCTCAGCTTCCTTACTATGTGCAAAAAGCTCATCACCAATCGTTGTGATGAGCTCCTCACTTAGCTCTTGTTGTCTTAAATATTCAATGAAAGGTAAGAGTTCATCAGGATATTGAGCTTGAGTAGTTTTTTTATGCATCGATTGCATAAGTGACTTTAAATCTGCTATTTCTTTTTTTAGATCGTCCGGTATATTCGGTTCATCATGTACCGATTGTTGCTTCGATATGTTATTTTTTTGAATTTGTAATTGGACCGCATCCGCAATTTCTTGTATTTGAGCTGTTTCTGCCATTGGCTTCGTATGGAGCGGTACAGGAGCCGGAACAACCGGCTCCTCTCGGTCCACACCTGCAACAACTTCAAAACTTTTTTGCTTCACTAATCCAAAAAACTTCTTTGTTACGACTACCTTTGAATTCAAAATGACGGCGTCTTCACCTAAATCAGCACGAATTAACTTCATGGCTTCAGGTATGGAAGATGCATTATACTTTTTCATTTTCAATCTACATTCACCAACCCAACGCTTTGAATTTCAATAGCAGCATCTAATTCATTATAAGAAAGCACAGGAATTTGAGGGAAATAGCGTTCAGTTAGCTGACGTAAATACATACGAACAGCTGGTGAACATAAAATAATTGCCGACTGTTCCATAAATGATACACGTTCAACTTCACTTGCAATAGATTCTAATACTGTTTGTGAATCTTGTGGATCCATCGCCAAGTAATTCCCGTGATCCGTTTGCTGAATACTATCAGCAATTATCTTTTCGACTTTTCCTGACACCGTAATAACTTTCAATTCCGGTTGACCACCTACATATTGTGCGGTAATTTGGCGGGCAAGTCCTTGACGTGCATACTCTGTCAAAATATCGGTGTCACTTGTAAGCTTTGCATAGTCAGCTAATGTCTCAAAAATAATTGGTAAATTTCGAACCGAAACATTCTCACTAAGTAGTTTCGCAAGTACTTTTTGGATTTCTCCAATTGATAGAGGTGATGGCGTTAATTCCTCTACTAAAATAGGATATGTTTCACGTAAATGATCGACAAGCTGTTTCGTTTCTTGACGTCCTAACAGCTCATTCGCATTAGCTCGAATCATTTCAGTTAAGTGTGTAGATACAACACTTGGTGGATCTACAACTGTGTAGCCAAGCATTTCGGCATCCTCTTTCACTTGATCTGTAATCCATTTCGCTGGCAATCCAAATGACGGCTCAATCGTATCGATACCTTCAATTGAATCATCATCACCAGGGCTCATCGCCAAGTAATGATCCAGTAGCAGTTCGCCTTTAGCCATCTCGTTGCCTTTAATTTTTATTCGGTATTCATTTGGCTGAAGTTGTATATTATCTCGAATACGCACTACAGGAATGACAATACCTAGTTCTAATGCTAATTGACGACGAATCATCACAACTCGGTCAAGTAAATCTCCACCTTGCGCAGCATCTACTAAAGGTATCAATCCGTAGCCAAACTCAAATTCAATCGGATCAACATTTAATAAATTCACAACATTTTCAGGACTCTTCATACCGTCAGTAGCCACTTCTTCCTCAATTTCAAGTAACTCATCTTCATCCTCTGGCTTTTTACGTCCCATCGAATATGCACCCGCAATTAGAGCAATACCTATTGGTAGCGTAATCCAATTCGGAATTGGTGTAAAAAGTCCAAGAAGTATTATTGTGGTACCTGCAACATACATAATTTTTGCCTGTGCAAACAATTGTCCAATAATATCTTCACCCAGACTCCCTTTCGATGAAGCCCTAGTTACAACAATACCTGTTGCAGTAGAAATAAGTAGTGCTGGAATTTGAGATACAATTCCGTCCCCAACTGTTAATTTTGAGAAATGTAGTGCAGCTTCTCCAAATGGTAACCCCATTTGAACTACACCAATGATAATACCAAACAGTAAGTTGATAATAACCATCACTATTGAGGCAATTGCATCCCCTTTAACGAATTTTGTTGCACCGTCCATTGCCCCGTAAAAGTCAGCTTCACCCGAAACTTTCTCACGACGTTCACGTGCTTCACGCTCTGAAATAACACCGGCGTTCAAATCCGCATCAATACTCATTTGCTTACCTGGCATCGCATCTAATGTAAATCGTGCTGCAACCTCTGCAACACGTTCCGAACCTTTTGTAATAACAATGAATTGAATTAACACAAGTATCAAGAATACAACGAGACCAACGAGAACATTCCCGCCTACTACGAAGTCTCCAAACGTATCTACAACCGAACCTGCATCACCATTTGCTAATATTGCACGCGTTGTTGAAACACTTAAACCCAAGCGAAATAGTGTTAATAATAATATAACTGATGGGAAGATCGAGAAATCCAATGCTTCTTTCATATTCATTGCTGTTAATAAGACAATTAATCCTAACGTAATATTAATGACGATTAGGAAACTTAACATCCACGTAGGAAGAGGGATAATGAGCATTGCTACAATCATAATAACTGCAGCTAAAACCCCTAAATCGCGTATTGGCATGTTTTTCCCTCCTACTTAAAGCTCTATATTTTTCGTTGCATTCTGTAAACATAAGCAAGAATTTCGGCAACGGCTTTAAAAAACTCATCTGGCACTGGATCACCGATTTCAACTTGATCGTACATAGCACGTGCTAAAGGACGATTTTCTACCATGATAATATCATGCTCTTTGGCAATAAGTTTTATCTTTTGGGCCACAAAATCTGTCCCTTTTGCAACGATTTTTGGTGCATCCATGCTTGTCTCGTCATACTTCAGTGCGATTGCATAGTGCGTAGGGTTTGTAATAACAACATCCGCACTCGGAATCTCCGACATCATACGACGCATGGCCATTTCACGTTGGCGCTGTTTGATTTTCGATTTAATGAGAGGATCACCCTCACTATTTTTATATTCATCTTTAATGTCTTGTTTGGACATTTTAAGATTTTTTTCATAATCATATTTTTGATAAACCCAGTCAAGTAAAGAAAGACAAAGCAATACAAGTGAGGCAGCAATACCCATGATACTTGTCAATTGCCCTACTGTAATTAGTGTCACCCATGGACTTTTAAATGACAATGCTAGTACTTTATCAAGATTCGTCCACAAAATCATTACTGTAACCCCACCAATGAAGGTTATCTTTAATGTAGACTTTAACAGCTCTACAATTGCTTTTACTGAAATAATTTTTTTAAATCCTTTTATGGGATCCATTTTTTTTAGGTCAAACTTCATTGATTCTGTTGTAAATAAGAAACCGAACTGTAAGTAATTCGCTGCAAGTGCAGCTAGAAAAGCTACTATCAGTATTGGAGCGATAATAATAGCCATTTCAATCATTGTTTCTAAGAAAAGTTCCATAACACTGTCAATGGTTATTACTTCAACATGCATGTTATGAATAAACGTTTCCTTAAAGAGGGCTAAAATATTATCTCCTAAGGAGCCTGCAAAGAAAAATAAAAAGATAAAGACCGCCAACATAACGATGGCACTTGAAACGTCCTGACTTTTTAATACTTGCCCTTTTTTTCGTGCGTCTTGACGCTTTTTAGGCGTTGCCTTCTCTGTTTTCTCACCAGCAAAGAACTGTATATCTAGTTCAAGTAGCAACAGCATTTTATCCACCACCTAATATTGCCATCAAATCACGCATGCCATAAATCATAATTGTGATTAGTCTTTGAATAACTTCAATCATTACAGCCATCATCGTGAATAGGACTAAAAAACTCACACCGATTTTAATTGGAAAACCGACTACAAATATATTCATTTGTGGTACAGTTTTTGCAATAATTCCTAATGCTAAATCGACTAAAAATAATGTAGCAACAACGGGCGCTGCCATTTGGAACGCAATGGCGAACACTGCCGTAAATGTCGTAATGATGAAATCCATATATGCTTCATTTTGAAAGTTAGGAAACCCCTGATCCATCGGTAAAAATTGATAGCTATAATAAATACCATCTAAAATCAAATGATGTCCGTCAATTGCCAACAACAACAGTAATGATAACGTATTAAAAAATTGACCGATTAAAGGACTTTGCGCCCCAGTTTGTGGATCAATAATATTCGCTATCGCAAAACCCATTTGAAAGTCTATAAAACTACCGGCAATTTGAATAGCAGACATTATTATATATCCTATTAAGCCTAATAAAACGCCTATCAATGCCTCTTTTAGTACTAAAAGTATGTACTCTCCATTGAGCACAAATGGCTCAACATCAATTGTATAATACATCATCCAAGCTAAAACGAATGCGAGAGTTATTCGTACTTGCACTGGAATCGTTCTGTATGAGAGAAGTGGCGCTGTTACAAAGAACGCCGTTACTCGTACGAGAACAAGCAAAAAAACCGTTATTTGAGGCATTAATTCATTCATGCGATCACCCTATGTAACGAGTTAAATTTTCAAATATATCTCTCGCATAGCTTGTAATTTGTGATAACATCCATGGACCAAAAAATATAATACCGATAAACACGGCAACAATTTTTGGAACGAATGCAAGAGTTTGTTCTTGAATAGAGGTTGTCGCTTGGAAAATACTTACCGCTAGACCTGAAACTAAAGCTATTATTAATAGCGGCCCACACGTTAAAAGGATAACCCAGATGGCACGCTCTGCAATTGAAATGACCATTTCACCTGTCATACAGTATCATCCCCTAAAAACTTTGTAGTAAAGACTTCATGACAAGATACCAACCATCTACAAGAACAAATAATAGAATTTTAAATGGTAATGAAATCATAACTGGCGGTAACATCATCATACCCATCGACATTAAAGTACTCGCTACAACCATATCGATTACTAAGAATGGAATAAAGATCATAAATCCAATTTGGAACGCTGTTTTAATTTCACTCAGCGCAAATGCAGGCACTAGCATTGTTAATGGAATTTCTTCAACAGAAGCTGGTTTTTCCGCCTGATTATATTTTAGGAATAAATCTAAATCCTTTTGCCTCGTATGTTTACTCATAAATTCTTTGAATGGGATACTTGCACGATCATAGGCTTCTTCCATACCTATTTCTTCCGCAAATAGCGGTTGCAATGCATCTTCATTTACTTGATTAAAAGTTGGTGCCATGATAAAGAATGTTAAAAACAATGCCAGTCCAACAATTACCTGGTTAGGTGGCATTTGTTGTGTTGCTAACGCCGTTCGCACAAAAGACAAGACAATGACAATGCGTGTAAAAGATGTCATTAATATTAAAATACTTGGTGCTAATGAGAGTACAGTTAATAATAATAAGAGCTTAACAGAATTTGAAACGTTGGTCGGGTCGCTACCGGAAAAGAAATTGACTAAATCTGTCATTTTTTATCATTCTCCTTTTGCTTCCATTTATCGATTTCTTCGCTTCGCTCTTGTTTAATTTCATTCATTTTTTTTTCAAATAAGTCGCCAAATGAAGAATCATCCGCTTTTTCATCGACTTTTTGATTCGGTTTCTTTTTAAACTTTGAAAGGACTTCAGCAATATATGGGGATGCTGCTGCAAATTCTTGTCGCCCATTATAGTGTGCAAGTAATTTTTCTACTTCTTCTTCGTTTGTAATTTCTTTAAGTAGCTGGATATCATCTCCGACACCTACTAAATAGAGAGAATCTCCCACTTGAAGAAGCTGGACAGATTTTTGAGCGCCTAATGATAGACCGCCTAAATTTTGTACCATTTGGTTATGCTGATACTTCAAGTTTCTTTTGTTTAAAAACTTGATAAGCGCATAAAAAAGTGCAATTACAAATACAAGAGCCAACACCATTTTTATATATTCCCAAGCAGACACATTGCCAGCTGCTGAAACAGTAGAATCCTCCTCAGCAGCTGGTTTTTTGTTGTCTTCACACTCTTCTTTGTTTTTCGAATATCCTTCATCGATCATCAACGAGTCACAATCGACAGCATAAACTTCAGAATGTGCGGGATATAAAAATGAAAATGTTACAAGAAATGCAAAAATCATCGTTATACGTAATGATTTTAAAAAACGCATTTACATCAACCTAATGCTTTTTGAATCGCTTCAATTACACGGTCTGCTTGGAAAGGTTTTACGATAAAATCTTTCGCCCCAGCTTGAATTGCATCGATTACCATCGCTTGTTGCCCCATAGCAGAACACATAATAACAGTAGCATTTGGATGTGTACCTTTAATTGCTTTTAATGCTGCGATACCATCCATTTCAGGCATAGTAATATCCATTGTTACTAAATCTGGTTTCAGTTCATTGTACTTCTCTACTGCTTGTAATCCATCTGCAGCTTCTCCTACAACTTCAAAGCCATTTTTCGATAAAATATCTTTAATCATCATGCGCATAAATGCAGCATCGTCTACAATTAAAATTCGTTTAGACATAATTAACTCCTCCAATTGACACTATCTTAAATTATTTAAACGCTCTGCTTGACTTAACACATCAGTAATTCGAACACCGAAGTTTTCATCAATTACGACAACTTCACCTTTAGCAATTAAACGGCTATTTACTAGAATATCAACTGGTTCTCCAGCAAGCTTATCCAACTCAATAATAGAACCACTTGAAAGTTCTAAAATTTCTTTTACAGAACGTTTCGTACGCCCTAACTCTACCGTAACTTGTAATGGAATATCAAGTAGCATATTTAAGTTTCTAGCTTCTGACTGACTAATATTAGCAGATTCAAAGCTAGCAAATTGCGCTTGTTGAACATTGACAGGTTGTGCCGGTCTTTGTGACGTTTGAATCATTGGTTGTTCTTGATAAACTGGTTGAGCAGCTTGTTGCTGAACTGGCGCTGGACTTGCCACTTGTTGTACCGGTGATGGTACAGCTTGTAAAGTTGCTGCCGTTTCATCTAATGCATCATCTGTCTCACCCATAAGTGATTTAACAATTTTTTTACTGAATTCTAATGGCAATAATTGCATCAAGTTTGAATCTATTAATGTGCCAATTTTTAGTCGGAAAGATACTTTAACAAGCAAATCATCTTCAGGAATATTATCTCGACCTTCATCTTGTGAAATATTCATTAAATCAATTGAAGGTGGTGAAATATCTACCTTTTGATTGAATACTGTTGACATCGATGTTGCGGCTGAGCCCATCATTTGGTTCATTGCCTCTTGTACAGCACTTAATTGGATCTCTCCTAGGTCTGGTTTTGGATTTAATCCATCCCCACCTAACATTAAGTCTGCAATAATAGCAGCATCTGATTGTTTAATAACGAGTAAGTTCATACCCGTTAAACCAATTGTATATTCAACTTGCACTGCTACATAAGGATGAGGGAATTCCTCTTCTAATTTATTACGATTAATCATTGAAATACTAGGTGTTGTAATATCAACTTTTTGACCTAGTAATGCTGAAAGTGCCGTAGCTGAGCTACCGAAAGATATATTACCAACTTCTCCTAATGCATCCTGTGCAAAAGAATCAAGATAATCCTCTACATTTAATTCATCATCATTGCTAGTAGAAGAATCGCCGTTGTCGTTATTATTATCTTCCAACGTCTCGCCCCTTAATAGAGCTTCTATTTCTTCTTGGGAGAGCATTTCATCACTCATCTTCGTCTCCTCCTTCCAAAGGGTCGATAATTTGGATTGCTAATTTTTTACCATTTTTACCAGGCTGTACTGTGAATTTCGGTAAGGTTCCCACTTTTAACAATAATGGGTCTTCGATTTTTTGTTCCAATTGAATAACGTCCCCTACTTGCATCATAAGGAAATCTTCAATTGTAATATCAGTAATCCCTAATTCCACAGAAACAGGTAATTGAGCTTGTTTCACTCGGTTTTCTAACATTTTTGTTTGTTCTGGAGACATTTCTTTTGTATTTGTTTGCATCCAGTAACGAACAGATAGATTAGGAACGATTGGCTCCAATACAACATGCGGAATACAAATATTAATCATACCGCTTGTTTCACCGATAATCGTATTTAATGAAATAACTACTACCGTTTCATTTGGAGAAATCATTTGTAAAAATTGCGGATTAACTTCAAGCTCCACTAAAATCGGATCGATTTCAGCAATGTTTTCCCATGCCTCACGCAAGTTATCAAATGAGCGTTCGAAAAGATTCGTCATAATTTTTGTTTCGATTTCTGTTAAGTTATCGACATTACTATGACTTGCTCCGCTACCACCCATTAAACGATCTAGCATAGAGTAAGCAATGTTTGGGTTAATCTCCATTAATATATTACCATCTAAAGGTGGTACTTCAAACACATTAATGAGTGTCATGTTCGGAATAGATCGAACAAACTCCTCAAATGGTATTTGGTCTACTGATGCTACTGTAATTTGCACATAGCTTCTTAGCTGTGCAGAGAAAAATGTAGTTAGTAGTCGTGCAAAATTTTCGTGTATTCGGGTCAAACTTCGGATTTGATCTTTCGAGAAGCGAAGTGCACGTTTAAAGTCATAAACTTTAACCTTTCGTACTTCATCTTCTTTTTTGATGTCATCCGCTGACATTTCTCCGGTTGATATTGCGGAAAGTAACGCATCAATCTCGGATTGGGATAACACATCTCCTGCCATTTGCCCACCTCCATTTCAAGATGTTTCTGTTTACGAAATGATGTAGGAGGTAATATACACTTGTTGAATTTCTCCCTCTTGCATCAATTCGTTTAGTTTTGTTTTTAAAGCTTTTTGGAACATTTCTTTTCCTTGCTTACCTTTTAAACCTTCTTGATCCATTTCTGAAAGTTCTTGAATAATCAAGTTCTTCGTTTGGAAATCTCGCTTTGTTAACTCAACCGCAGCTTCTTCACTAGACGTTTGAATTTTAAGCGATATTCGGACAAATCGCTTGTCCGCTAAGTTCGTTGTAATTTCAGGGACATCAACAGAAGCGACTAAAATTTCATCAATCGATGGTGCTGCCGTTTCAGCCGGTTTGTTGAATTGTGTCAGTAACACAAAAATTACAACCCCTATTAGTGTAATAGTCACTAATATGATGAGCATAATCGTTAACATTTTATTATTCTTCATCTTCTTCACCTCGTAGATGCGGGTTTGATAGTATTTGTATATTTTTATAAAAGGTATTTACCTTTTGTCGCACCTCATCTTGACTCTGCAATACTATGACCTTAGTACCAGTTGTAAGTTTTATCGTCGTATCTGGAAATGATTCAACGGTTTCTATGTATAAAGCATTCAAAGTGAATGCTCTGCCATTTAGACGTGTTAGTTCAATCATTGAAATAGGGCCGGGTCTAGCTTGAGAGCCGGCCCGACCCTCCCTCACATTGAATTATTATGTCTTACATTACATCAATTATCGTTTTAAGTTAACAAGTTCTTGTAAAATTTCATCTGAAGTCGTAATAATACGCGTATTCGCTTGGAAACCACGTTGCGCAACGATCATTTCAGTGAACTCTTCTGAAAGGTCAACGTTTGACATTTCAAGTGCACCTGAAACGGTTTGACCAATACCATTTAATCCACCCGCTGAAAACCCTGGAGCACCTGAGTTTGCAGATGGGATATACGCGTTATTGCCCGTTTTCGTTAAACCTTCTGGATTAGAAAATTTCGCCATAACAATTTGACCAGCAAACATTAATTCGCCACTCGCTGCAACATACGTTACACGCCCATCAAGACCAATTGACATTTCTTTAGCATCATCTGGAATATAAATACGTCCACCATCAAGTGGGTCATACTGTAATTCCGCATCTGTATCGAAAACACCATCTAAATCTGGAGGAGTCCCATTAGCATCTGGTTGTAGAGATTCATGCCCAATCGTATTGTCACCCGCATTAGGAGGTACAGCTCCTCCTCCTGTATTAAGACCGATTAGATAGTTACCATCAGCATTCACTAGATAACCTTCATTGTCTTTATAGAAGTTACCCGCTCTCGTATACTTAACATTTTTAAAATCTGTAACAAGAGCTGGATCTTCTACTCCACGTTCAGCTACTAAAAAGAATCCTTCACCTGAGTTAGCAATATCTAAAACTCGACCCGTATTTTGAGTAGAGCCTGTCCCATGAATTGTATCAATAGTTGCCAAAGATGAACCTAGACCTACTTGTTTCGCGTTCGTACCACCAATTGCTCCATTCGGACCTGAAGCCCCTTGTTGCGTTTGAGACATAATGTCTTTAAAGATTACGCGCCCTTTTTTGAAACCATGTGTGTTTACGTTGGCAATATTATTACCGATAACGTCTAATTTTGTTTGGAAGTTTCTCATTCCTGAAATGCCTGAATACATAGAACGTAACATAATTTGTTGTTCTCCCCTCGATTTTAAGTGTGACTACTTCAATCAATCAACAGTCACGTAGGCTTCCTTACAAATGAAGGTCCAGCCTAAAGTACAATCGTACCATCAATATTTGTGAATATTTGTTGTTTTGCTTCTTTGCGATCCATCGCCGTAATAACCGTCGCATTTTTCGCACTAACAATTAATGCGGCTTGATCCATCAGTACTAGTGGTTGCTTGACACCTTTTTCTCGTGCTTCAAACACCTTGTCCGATACAACTTGCCACTCTTGCTCAGAAATATCAATATTCCTTGCTACTAATCGTTCATTGGCGTGTTTGCTTACTTTTAACTCCTGCTTTTCTGTCGCTTGTTGTAAATGGTCTAAAAAGGATTGCTGCGACTTTATAGGCGAAGAAGCTTGTTGTGTGCGAAGTGTTGGTTGTAATGGCACATGCTTTATGGATAATCGATGCATATGTGTCATCCTCCCCTATTCGCTAACAACTGTAAAGTCTTTACTTGATAATTTTTCACCGTTGTCGAGCACATAAGAAATTACACCATCTTTGTTTGATACGGATACGACTTTCCCCTGCATTTCTGTTTCACCATTTAAGTAAGTAACCGTTCTACCAATCAATTTGCTTGCTTCTACAATTGGATTCTCTGGTTTCCCAGTCGAACTGGACGCTCCACCTAAAATTTCAGAAATATTTCCTGGGAAAATTTCTTTGCCATCTTCCAATATAAAGACAACACCGCCATCGACAAATTTCAATGATTGAATAACGCCTGTACCGTCCTTTGCTACTGGCTTACCTGCACTATCTAACTCCTCTGTTAGTTCATGCCATTTGATCTCTTTCCCAACAAAAGATGAGTAACTCATTAACTGTGTTTGTTGTTGTGACATTAACAGTGCTTCCATACCTTTTGTCATGTTTTGCATCTGCTCTAAAGAAGAGAATTGCGCCATTTGAGCGATAAAGTCTCGGTCATCCATTGGATTTGTTGGATCTTGGTTTTGTAGTTGTGTAATTAGTAGTTTTAAAAAAGCATCTTTCCCCAACGAACTATTACCTGTTTCTTTAACAGGTTTTTTATAGTTGCTATAATTAAGGTCATCTGTTATTCCTGTCATCCCTGTCATCCCTGTCATCCCTTACACCTCCTCATTTATTAAATAGTCGCTAAACGATAGTTCTTCTTCGTCTTCGATATCTGATTCCTTCGTTTCTTCTTCATTGTGTTGTTGTTTAAAGAAGTTGTTAAAGAAGTTTTGATCACGATTTTGACGATCTGCGTCTTGTAATGATTGCGTCACATCTAGTCGATCTACTTGGATGTTTTGTTGAGCGAATGCTTGTCTTAATTGATTTAATTGGTTATCTAATAGCTCGCGTCCTTGTGCTGTTGAAGCTAAAATACGTGCTGTTAGTACACCATCATTTTGCATTAACTCAATACGAATTGTCCCTAAGTTTTCTGGATACAACTTAAGCGTTAGTCGTGTTACACCTTGTGCTTGAGATATTTGCGCCTTATTAATAATCGCTTGCATCTCTCTTAATAACGCTTCAGACTGTGCTGGTTTAGCTGTTGGTAATGTCACTTGGAATGTGTTTGCTTTTGTTTGTACAGTATTTGCTGTCACAACCTCATCGGCATTCGTATCCGCTTGTTTCACTACTTGTTGTGTTACAACTTGGAAACCTTGCAACGGGATAGTTGCTATTGGTGTTTTCGTCACAGTCGTTTGCTGCACCTGTTCTTGAAGTGCTGTTAAGAAATTTTTCACATTTGTTAATGTCGCTTCTTGCGTCATTGTTAAATCTGATTTAGCGCCTAAGAGCTGTGCTAATTTCAACACTTGCAATAATTGGTTGGCCTCTTTTGGTGTAACTTTTTCTTCACCTTGAAGTGCAGAAACAATTTGCGATTGTAATAATGCAGCCTGTTCATCTGTTAATGATAGTAACTCCCAAATGTCACTTGCCTGTTTGTCTTCTCCTAGTAATTGCTGCACAACCTGTAATAGTTGCTCTGCATCAATATTAAGAGCGGCCATAATATCTTCGAGATTTAACATTTCATCGATTGCTACTGCCTTACCTTCGTCACCGACTTGTAACATCAGTAATCCATCATCATGTGGAATTCCTAGCAAAGTTAGTAGTTCTTCGATTGACTCAGCGCCTAATACTTGTGCCAATTCTTCTAATTTACTTTCATTAGAAGCAGCAGTATTTGATGTTGTCTCTTTTGGTTGATTTGTTGATGCAATTACTTGACCAAAAACAGAACCAAATGTAGAACGCTCATCTTTTGCTGAAATAGCATTTGATTTTGAGCCTACATCATTTTTAACATTTTGAGTTTGTGAAGATTGTTGTGCATTTTGCTTTGGTGAAACATTTCGATTCGTCATCATTTGCATTTGCGCGATATTCATTTTTTCACCTCCCTCCAATGTTAGTTATTATTGTTTAGCCATTAATTCTGTATATTTTGCAGCGTCAGTTGGTTCCATCTTTTCTAAAATGGCTGCTAGCTTATCAGGTTTTAAGTTTGTTAAAATACGCAGCGCTTCTGCATCACTCATTTTAATCAGTACTGGTGCTGCTGCTTTTGCAGACATTTTATCGAACGTGACTAAAATATCATTAAAATCACGCTTAACATCGTCTTGCTCTCTTTGTAATTTTTCAATTTCAAAAAGCAGTTTTTCTTGTTCTACAAGTAACGTTTCTTGCTCAGTCGTTGCAGTATCTAGCTTCTTCTGCAATTGCGTGATTTCAGCTTCTTTCTCCTGAATTTCAGCCTGTAATCCGACTACTTTTGTATCTGTATTTGTTACCGCTTTTTCTGCCTTTTCTTCCTCAGAAGCAACAAACGGTAATTCATTAAGACCCTTTTTAGCAAGATCGAATACATTTGTATCATACAATGTCGTCAGTACAAGCAAAATTGCTACAACAAACATGACAGGGATCATTACCCATAAAAATAATCGTTTGAATATCCCTGGCTTCTGTTCTTGCTTTAAACTATCTATTTCAGTTACTCTTTTTTCATCGTTTTTTGCCATGAAATCACCTGATTTCTCTCTTGTTATACGTTAGTGAAGAAATTTCATCTAAAAAGATCGTTTCTAAACGCTGTTGCTCAACTTTAAAAACTTCAAAATCTTTTTCTCTCATTTTTTCAAACTTACGTACTTCCAAGTTTTTTTCTAACAATTTTTCCTCATGCCAGTTCATTTTAGCACGAGCTTGAATTACTTTTTGTTGTACATCAGCAATTGTTTTTTCTAAGCTATCAATGAATCTAGCATAGTGATGTACTTCATCAATAGAAGAGCCTATTGTAAGTCTCTCCTGTTGAAAACCTAGCAAATCTTCTTTCTTCTTCAATAAATCATATAATTTTGTCGCGACTTCCTCAAAGAAACGTACAGATTCTTTGTAGGCAATCTCTGTTTCGCTTTTTTCTTGTTCGCGAATCGTCAGCACTTTGTCAAATCGATATTTATAAGCATTCATCTACCTACCACCGCCATTTGATAATGTTACTAACTCATTCACACTTTCATCTAACGTCACCTTATCCTTATAGCCTTGCTTCAAGTAAGATGTAATAAGTGGTTCATAATGGATTGCTTCATCAATTTCTTGTGAAGTACCTCGTTTATATGCACCAATATTGATTAAATCCTCTGATTTATCATACGTATAATATAGTTCACGTAATCTTTCAGCAGCTTTCACATGTGCAGGTTCAGCAATATGGTTCATTAAACGACTGACACTCTTTAATACGTTAATAGCAGGATACTGACCTTTATTGGCCAATGTTCGGTCAAGTACGATATGTCCATCTAAAATCCCTCGCACTGTATCTGCAATTGGCTCATTCATGTCATCACCGTCTACTAATACAGTATAAAATGCAGTAATTGTACCGTTTAAGTTCGTTCCTGTACGTTCTAGTAGTTTCGGTAAAATGGCGAATACAGATGGTGTATAACCTCGCGTTGCTGGTGGTTCTCCTACGGCTAAGCCGATTTCACGCTGTGCCATTGCCACACGTGTAACAGAATCCATCATCAACATGACATTTAATCCACGATTTCGGAAATACTCTGCGATGGCTGTTGCAGTAAATGCGCCTTTTATACGCATTAGTGCAGGCTGGTCAGAGGTTGCTGCCACAACAATTGAACGACTTAAACCTTCTGGACCTAAATCACGCTCAATAAATTCACGTACTTCACGTCCACGCTCTCCAATGAGTGCAATGACGTTTAAATCTGCTCGTGTATTACGTGCAATCATACCGAGTAATGTACTTTTACCTACCCCAGACCCGGCGAAAATACCAACACGTTGGCCACTACCAACAGTTAACATACCGTCGATTGCCTTGACACCAACTTCCAACCTTTCATTGATAGGTGGACGTGTTAATGGATTCGGTGGATCTTGTTCGGTTGGTACTGTCATTAAACCTCTTGGTAATAATGTCCCATCAATTGGATTACCCATTGAATCTAACACTTTGCCAATTAACTCTGGACCGACTTTTATTTCTAATGGTGCACCTGTTCCTTCAACTAAGCAGCCTGTTGAGATTTCTCGCAAAGACGTAAATGGCATCATCACTACAATTTCATCCTTAAATCCAACAACTTCAGCTAAAATAATTTGATGACCATTTTTCGCTGTTTGAACATGTATTTTACATACATCGCCAATGGAACTTTCTGGACCTTGTGACTCAATCATCAAGCCAACAACTCTTGTTACTCTACCGAACTTTTTAAAAGTTGGTATATTAGGAATTTGTTCGATTAACTGAGCCGCTTTCATCTAGATCATTCCTTACTTTCTAATATTTCATTTAACTTTAATCGCAGTTCATTAAGCTGTTGGTCAATACTAACAACAATACGACCATGGTTTGTCTCAATGAAGCATTCTGTATTTTCGATATCCTCATTTACAAAAATCATAAATGGTACATCCGTTGGGAACATTTCAGCTAATTCATCGCGACTTTCTGAGATTAGTTCATAATACATTGGAGATACATAGATTTTAATCTCTTTCATCTCCCGCGCTTCTTTTAAGCCTCTTTTGATAATCGCAACGAATACTTCATCATTACGCTCTAAAGTTGCATTTAAAATTCTTTCAGCGGCAGTTAAACCTAATTCTAAAACAACTTGTTCTTGGTCTTCGATATATTTCCGAGCATTTTCATTGGCATGTGTGATAACACCATTTGCCGTTGCTAACGACTCAGCCATTGCCTCATTTGCCTTGTTAATACCGTCTTCATAACCTTGTCCAAAACCTTCATCATATGCTTCTTGTAAACGAATTGGCTGTTCTTCTTGCCAAGTTTGCTTTATTTGTTCAATCTCATCTAGTTCTTGCTGTTTCACTTGTTCAAATGCTACACGTTCAGCTTCTAGCTTTGCTTGCGCCTCTGCTATTAAGCGATCACGTTCTTTTAACACATCGTCCATCGTAATTTCAATTTCTTGCACTTCACTTGAATCTACCTCAGGCTCAGCGAACATATTACGAATTTGAATTTCTCGTACATTTTCCGAAGTAGATTGCGAAAATTTTGAACGGATGATTCTAGACAATTACGTCATCCCCTCCGCCACGAGCGATGATGATTTCACCAGCATCTTCTAAGCGTCGAATAACAGCAACAATGCGAGACTGTGCTTCTTCAACATCACGTAATCGAACTGGTCCCATAATTTCCATCTCATCTCGGAATGTCTCTGCCATACGTTGCGACATATTACGGAAAATGATGTCTTTTACTTCATCACTTGAAACTTTCATAGAAAGTAGTAAATCTTCATTTTCACAGTCACGAATAACGCGTTGAATAGAACGATTGTCGAGTGTTACGATATCTTCGAATACAAACATACGTTTTTTGATTTCTTCTGCAAGCTCTGGATCTTGAATTTCGAGTGCATCGAGAATTGTTTTTTCTGTTTGACGGTCTACACCATTCAGAACTTCCACCACTGCATCAATACCGCCAGTTTCTGTGTAATCCTGCGTTACTGTAGACGATAATTTTCTTTCAAGTACTGATTCTATTTCACTAATAACTTCCGGTGATGTCGAATCCATCATCGCAATACGTTTTGCAATATCCGCTTGTACTTCCTGTGGTAATGAAGAAAGAATAACACCCGCTTGCCCTGCTTCTAAATATGAAAGGATAAGGGCAATCGTTTGTGGATGCTCGTTTTGAATAAAGTTAAAAATTTGCGCTGGATCTGCTCGTCTCGCAAAGTCAAACGGACGAACTTGTAGCGAAGATGTTAAGCGATTAATAATTGTTTGCGCTTGTTCATTTCCTAAAGCTTTTTCAAGAACGGTTTTAGCATAGCCAATACCGCCTTGTGAAATATAATCTTGCGCAAGTGCAATATTATGAAACTCTTCGATAATTTCTTCTTTTACATTTGCTTCTACCTTTTTTACACCTGAAATTTCGAGAGTTAAACGCTCAATTTCTTCCTCATTTAAATGCTTATAGACAGAAGCCGATACTTCAGGCCCTAGTGAAATTAACAGGAGTGCAGCTTTTTGTTTTCCTGATAATTCTTTTTCTTTCTTGGACACAGCCGAACCTCCTAATTAGTCTTCAGCAATCCATGTACGCAATAACTTCGCAAAATCATCTGGCTTATCTTTTGCCATTTTTTCAAGTTGCTTACGGCGCACTGTAGCTTCAGTTTCAATTTCTTCATTAATGTCATCAACGATTAAGTCTTCTTGTTGTTCAAGGATGTACAGCTCTTCTTCTGCTTTCTTACGCTTACGAGAGCGAACGATGAAGAATGCTAACAATACGATTACGACTAATAAAATGCCGCCAATCACCCAAACCCACCAAGGTATAACTGGTTTCTCATCTGCACCACTTGCTTCTTTTCCGTAAAGTGGTTGAACTGAAACAGCAACTTTTTCATCAATTTGTTCTTGCGTTAACTCTGCAGTTACATCTTTTGCAATCGTTGTACGAACAACTGTACTTAAAATCTTTTCGATATCTTCTTGAACCCCTTCAGGTAATGAAGCAGCGTCTGTCGGTGTTGGTGGTTCTAAAATAACTTGAATACCTATATCACGAATTTTATATGGCGCTTCTTGAATCTCTTTATTAATGCGATTCACGTCATTATTTATCGTTTCTTCTGTGCGCTCGTAATCGCCATCTCCTGTTGCACCTTCACTATACGATGTAAAGTTATCTGTAGGTAATTCCGCCTCTGGTGTGCCAGTTGCCCCTGCACCTCTACCAGAATATGTTTCTGTAATACGTTGTGCACTAATTGCGATACCTTCCATATTTTCTTCATCTACAGGTGCAACAATTTTTTCTTCACGATTTTCTTTTTTGAAATCGACATCTGTTGTAACAGATACAATCACTTTGTCTTTACCCATTAATGTACCGAGCATATCCTGCACTTGACGTTGCAGATCGCGTTCGATCGTTTTCTTCATTTGCAATTGACCAGCAGCAGTTGTTGTTTCGCCCTCTTCTACACTATCTCCCGAATTCAAATCGAAATTATCAGAGAACTGATTACTTATGGCAATATTATCAGTGCTTAAATTTGGAATACTTTTTGACACTAGATTATACATTGTCGTAATTTGTTGTTCAGTGAATTTGTGTCCTGGGTCAGTCGTTAATGCAATGGCAGCTTGCGCCTCACCTTGAGTATCTGTAACAAATACACCTTCCTCAGGCAACGTAATAATTACTTTTGCATCCTTTACACCTTCAAGTGTTTTGATTAGCTTGCCTATTTCTGTTTCAATAGCTGCTTTTTTTAATATGTTGAACTCATTGTCCGTCATACCAAAACCTGAACTATTAAAAGATGAATAATCAATTAAGCCTGATTGCGGATATCCCTCTGAAGCTAATTGTACAAGCAATGCATCAACTTGCTCTTCAGGAACTCGAATTTCAGTTCCGCCTGGCGCTAACTCATACTGCACACCTTGTGTATCAAGCGCTTCTTTCACTTGTCCAATTTCTCTCGTAGACAAATCCTTATATAGGGTTACAAAAGTAGTACGCGTTGCAGCATAAGTGATTATCGCAGCTAACAAAATAACCACTACAACCGAACCTATCATTATTCCCTTTTGTTTTTTACTCCGACTTGTCCAAAATTGGCTGGCGTCGGTTTTTATTTTCGTCAGTCGTTCATTCATTATGAATCCTCCGGTTATAGTGAACAACCTAGCAATTAATAATTCGCACTAACAGTGTAAAAGCCACTGTATAAAGTTAAACACTCATACGCATTATTTCTTGATAAGCTTCAATCACCTTATTGCGAACCTCAAGTGTTGCATTTAGTGAAATACTTGCCTTCTGAGAGGCAATCATTACTTCATGGAGTTCTACATCTCCACCTGTTATTAATTTTTGTGTGAAATTATCAGAAGTAATTTGATTATCATTCACCTTAGCAATGGCTTCTTTTAATGAATTCGCAAAGTTTTGCTGCGCTTCATAAGGTGTTGTATTTAATTTACTTGTCTCATTTACAACAGGCATAGGTGTCATCAAAGAAACTGACGAAATCGGCATTATGTATCATCCTCTCATTGTATAGGTTTATTTCCCTATTTCTAAAGCTTTAGTTAACATCGATTTATTAGCATTGAATACTGTAACATTTGCTTCATACGAACGTGTTGCAGACATTAAATCGACCATTTCTTTTAATGGATCCACATTTGGCATATTCACATAGCCGTCCTCATTTGCGTCAGGATGTGTCGGGTCATACACTAATTTAAATGGCGTCTCTACATCCTCTTTAATTCGTGAAACTTTAACCCCATTACCAACTGCCCCTTTTGCTTTAGAGCCTTGCGCTACATTTAAAAATTTTGAAAAACTATTACCGTCTTGTGCTGTTAACGTAACTGATTTACGACGATAAGGAACCCACTCACCATTTACTTGTTTAGCACGTGTTGTGTCGACATTTGCCATATTAGAAGATATTACATCCATCCTTAGACGTTGCGCCGTTAAAGCAGAGGCTGTGGTATTCATCCCATGAAAGATAGACATTTATTACTTACCTCCCTTAATAACTGTATTTAATGAATTTAACTTGCCGTTTACACGATCGATAAGCGCATTGTAATAAATTTGGTTTTCAGCCATTTTCGCTTGCTGCGTATCCATATCTACAGCATTTCCGTTGTTTCGATATCGTAAATTATCAACATCGTATACACCTGGTGTCGCTTGCTTTATAGAAAAGTCGAAATGTCTGTTATCAGAGCGATACGCTGAGATTGATGTTTGCTGCTCATCCGCTAACACATCTTTAAAACTAACTTTTTTCTCCTTATAATTCGGTGTATCGACATTCGCAATATTTTGCGCAATTGTTTTTTGATTCAGCGTTGCATAGGAAAGTCCATTTTCCAGGCGACTAATAGTTCCACCAAATAAGTTCAAACCATTCACCTCATTTTTTGTATTTATAATATGTAATCTAGATTATTACCCAATACTACAATTGTAATTAAGAACCTACGTAGTGTCTATTGTCTTTTGTCATATTTTAATAGTAGATACGGCTTATTTTTTTCGACATAATATAGGACAAACGATAATTAACCATACCTCTATCCTACAGAAGACAAAATTCGACATTTTTCCACAAGGTAAACACTAGCTATTTAGTGTTTACTATCCATATATCCTTTTATACCTTTTCAATAATTCGACACATTTTTATGTAAATAAGAGCCCATTATTAAAGCATGTAATCGACAGCATTCACCAACATCTATTATTCTACTCATTATATCGTAAAGAAAAAGAAAGGATACATGAAATAAAAGTAAGAAAAATTACTCTTTTCGTAAAATTACCACTTTTCTCCTGAGGATAAGCGAGCGAAATGTTTGAGAAAACACCAATAGTTTCACAATACTTATTTAAAAGCGAGCACCTATTTTATCGTAAACATAAAAAAATAGGCTTCACCTAAATGTGAAACCTATCGCTATAATATATTTATTTCATTTTAATTTCAGCTAATGCATTTAAAAACTTGTCGTTCAGGACTTTAATATAAGTACCTTTCATACCAAGTGAACGAGACTCAATAACACCCGCACTCTCAAGTTTACGTAATGCATTTACGATTACAGAACGTGTAATACCCACTCGGTCTGCAATTTTAGATGCCACTAATAAACCTTCGTTGCCGTCCAGCTCTTCAAAAATATGCTCAATCGCTTCTAACTCACTATATGACAATGAATTGATCGCCATTTGAACAACCGCTTTACTACGTGCTTCCTCTTCGATTTCCTCTGATTTTTCACGTAAAATTTCCATACCTACTACAGTTGCACCGTATTCAGCTAGGATTAAATCATCATCCTCGAATTGAGAAGATAAACGAGCAAGGATTAATGTTCCTAAACGTTCACCGCCACCAACGATTGGTACAATTGTTGTTACAGCATTTTGGAATATTTCTTTATTCTCTACTGGGAATGCCGTATGCGGGTTATTAATATCTAAATTAGATGAAGTTTCTCCAATTGCAAATAAATTTTGTGTATATGCTTCTGGGAATTGACGCTCTTCAAACATCTTTTTAACACGTTCATTCTCAATTTGTTGGTGAATAGAAATACCTAAAAGTTTACCTTTACGACTTACAATAAAAACATTGCTATCGATTGTATCTCCTAATGTATCCGCCATTTCTTTAAAGTTAACTGGTTTACCAGCTGATGCTTGAAGCATCGAGTTAATTTTTCTTGTTTTTCCTAATAAATTCATACTATTTTTCCTCCTATATATAATCCGTAGGTTATTTACTAAATATTCTAAAGGTTTTCACAATTTATTGATACTAATTATACTTACATTATAAAATAAACTGTGACAAATCTTTGTTTTTTACTATTCCGCTAAGCTTTTGGTCTACATACGAAGCAGTAATGTCTATATGAGCTGGGGAAATTTCAGACGCTTCAAACGACAACTCTTCTAGTAAACGTTCTAAAATTGTATGCAAACGACGCGCACCAATATTATCTGTCTCCTGATTCACTTCCGTTGCGATTTCAGCTATTCTTTCGATCGCATCATCCGTGAAGTCGATTTCCACACCTTCTGTTTCAAGCAACGCCTTATACTGTAATAGAAGCGATTGATCCGGCTCACGCAAAATGCGAATAAAATCTTCCTTCGTTAGTTTCTCAAGTTCGACACGAATCGGGAAACGACCTTGTAATTCTGGTATTAAATCTGATGGTTTCGACATATGGAAAGCACCCGCTGCAACAAACAGCATGTAATCCGTTTTAACTGCACCGTATTTTGTCGTGACTGTTGACCCTTCAACTATCGGTAAAATATCACGCTGTACACCTTCACGTGAAATTCCGGCAGAAGAATTACTATTGCCTTTACTAGCAATTTTATCAATTTCATCAATAAATATGATACCTGCTTGTTCTGCTCGCAAAACTGCCTGTTGAGCAACTTCCTCAGCATCAATCAACTTACCCGCTTCTTCAATTGTTAAAATTCGACGAGCATCTTTTACTTGCACTCGTCTTTTCTTATGTTTTTTTGGCATTAAACTTGAAAGCATGTCTTGCATACCACTATTTGAAGACATATCCATCCCTGTACCTTGCAACGCATCAAAAATAGATGGATTTTGTTCAGCAACTTCTACCGTTACCCACTCTTCTTCCAACTTGCCATTTCGCAAGTCAATTGCAATTTGAGCACGTTTTGAGCGAACTTCAGTCTCTGCTGAAGAATTGTCATCTTGCATCGTTTGCTCTTTTTGACCTCCGAATAACATTTCAAACGGATTTTGCATTGCTTGTTTTTTACTTAGAGATGGCGCAAGAAGCTTAACAATTGCCTCATTTGCTAATTGTTCAGCCTGTTCCTGTACAGACGCCATTAACTCTTCTTTGACAATACGGTGTGATGCTTCAACTAAATCACGAACCATTGACTCAACATCCCGACCAACATAACCAACTTCAGTGAATTTAGTTGCCTCCACTTTAATAAATGGCGCTTTTGTTAGCTTAGCAATTCGTCGAGCAATTTCAGTTTTCCCAACACCAGTTGGACCGATCATTAAAATATTTTTCGGAATGACTTCAACTTTCATTTCATCACTTAGTAACGAGCGACGATAGCGATTACGCAATGCAATAGCAACTGCTCTTTTCGCATCTTTTTGTCCAACGATATATCGATCAAGATGCTCAGAAATTTGTCTTGGCGTTAAGTTTTGTTCTGTCATTAGTCAAGCGCCTCCACGATAATATTATGATTTGTAAATACACAGATTTCAGCGGCTGTTTCTAAAGCAGCACGCGCAATTCCTTCAGCTGTCAACGTATCTCCTGCATGCTTTTTCAATGCACGACCTGCTGATAAGGCATAGTGCCCCCCTGAACCAATTGCCAAAATTCCATCATCTGGTTCGATGACTTCCCCGGTACCTGACACTAACAATAATGTGCTTTTATCCATTACTAGTAGCATAGCCTCTAATTGGCGCAGCATTTTATCTCCCCGCCATTGCTTTGCCACTTCAACAGCAGCACGTTGTAAGTTCCCATTATATTCATTTAATTTTGTTTCGAACATCTCAAAAAGTGTAAAAGCATCTGCAACTGAACCGGCGAAGCCAGCTAGTACCTGACCATTAAACAGACGTCTGACCTTTTTAGCGGTATGTTTCATCACTACTGCATTCCCTAAAGTCACTTGACCATCTCCAGCCATCGCACAACTTCCACGATGATGCACAGCGAATATCGTTGTTGCATGAATCTGTCCCATTTGTCTTCCTCCTCGCATAATCACTACGCCCTTGGATGAGCATTCATATATGTTTGACGAAGGTGCTCCTTCGTAACATGAGTATATACTTGTGTTGAAGATAGATGAGCATGACCTAGTAATTCCTGCACTGTTCTTAAGTCTGCCCCATTATTTAATAAATGAGTAGCAAATGTATGACGTAGCATATGTGGATATATTTTCGTATGAAGTGATGCTTTTTCTATCATCTCACTTAAAATATAACGTACGCCTCTAGGTGTAAGTTCCCCACCTCGCATGTTTACAAACAATTGCTGATGGTTCGTATTTTTCATAAAAATCGGGCGTGCTTGATCCATATATTTTTTCATTGCCTCATTGGCATACTGACCAAATGGGATTATCCGTTCTTTTCGACCTTTCCCCATTACTCGTACTATCGAGTAATGAAAATCGACATCTTTCATCGAAATAGCTGTTAACTCACTCACCCGAATACCTGTAGCATATAACAATTCAAGTATAGCCATATTTCTAAGCGATTTAGGATCCTCATCAATATTATCCTCGAATAACTTTTCAAGCTCTTCCTCATAGAAAAAACTTGGTAAACGTTTTTCTTTTTTAGGATGATAGAGTGAACGAAATGCTGTATCATCGATTGCAAATTGCCTATTTAAAAACCGAAAAAAAGAACGAATTGATGAAATCTTCCTTGAAACCGAAGACCTTGCTTTCTTTTCATCATACAATTTCGTGACAAAAAGACGTGCGTGGATATACTCAACACTTGTCAAATCTGCTATATTTTCCGATTCGAGAAATGCTAAAAATTCCAACAAGTCCGACTCATACTCTCGCACCGTGTGAATAGAAAAGTTTTTCTCCACCTGCACATAAAGCATGAATTGCTCGAGTGCTTCCTTTGATGAAACTAACATAAGACGACTCACCACCTATGCCGGAATTCATGAATTTTTCAACTTAATTTAAAAGGGTCAAAAATCAAGCTTTACATCAAACTCATTTTAATCGTGTAAAGACTACAATCATTTAACTGGAATGCGCCTAAAAACATACATACTGACACTATACCTATCTTAGTAATATAGCAAGCAAAAAGGGTGACATTTTTTGAAAACATTTAAAGTTGTTCGGGAATTATGAACAAACAAACAAAAGGCTGTATTTTCTAAATTTTCAGGCTTAAAATCATTTTAAAAAGCCTCTAAAAGTATATCAACTTTTAGAGGCTTTTGGCAATTAAATTGTCTGTAAATTCACAAAATTACGAATTGTTTCCATTGCGCGTGTTGCATGCATTTCCGCACGCTCTGGCTTTGAACGTCTTCCAGGTGGTAAATCAGGGAAAATGCCGAAGTTTACATTCATCGGTTGGAAGTTTTTAGCTTGTGTTTCTGTTATATAACGCGCCATGCTTCCTAATGCCGTTTCAAATGGGAATACAAGCATCTCTTGACCTAATGCAAGACGAGCTGCGTTAATCCCAGCGATTAAGCCACTACCTGCCGATTCCACATAGCCTTCAACGCCTGTCATTTGACCAGCGAAGAATATATTTTTATGTTCACGTAATTGGTACGTTTTCTCAAGTACTTTTGGTGAATTAATAAATGTATTTCGGTGCATAACACCATATCGAACAATTTCAACATTTTCTAGACCAGGAATAAGCTGCAGCACTTCTTTTTGCGGACCCCACTTTAAATGCGTTTGGAAGCCAACAAGATTGTAAAGTGTACCCGCCGCATCATCTTGACGAAGCTGAACAACTGCATACGGGCGTTTTCCTGTTTTAGGATCTTCTAGTCCAACTGGTTTCATCGGACCAAATAACATTGTTTTTTCGCCGCGCGCAGCCATTACTTCAATCGGCATACAACCTTCAAAGTAAATTTCTTTTTCGAATTCCTTTAAAGGCACTACTTCCGCTTCAATTAAAGCTGTGCGGAAACGATCGAATTCTTCCTTTGTCATAGGACAGTTCAAGTACGCCGCTTCACCTTTATCGTAACGAGATTTTAAATATACTTTATCCATATCAATGCTATCTTTTTCGATAATCGGTGCCGCTGCATCATAGAAGTATAAGTAATCAAGACCTGTTAGTCCTTGAATTTTTTCTGCTAATGCTTTTGACGTTAGCGGACCTGTCGCAACAATCGTGATGCCCTCAGGAATTTCAGTTACTTCTTCATTAATCACTTCCACTAATGGATGATTTTTCACCGCTTCCGTTACATAACCTGCAAACTCATGACGGTCAACTGCAAGAGCACCACCAGCAGGTACAGAGCAAGCGTCTGCGGCTTTTAAAATAACCGAATCCAGTAAGCGCATTTCTTCTTTAATAACACCTACAGCATTTGTTAAGTTGTTTGCGCGTAAGGAATTTGAACATACTAGTTCTGCAAATTTATCTGTATGATGAGCCGGTGTTTGTTTTACCGGTCGCATTTCGTATAAACGAACCTTTACACCGCGTTTAGCAATTTGCCATGCCGCTTCACTTCCAGCAAGTCCTGCTCCAATTACGTTTACTATTTGTTCAGTCATGTTCTTACCATCTTTCTATCATTGTGTTGGTGTTTCTTCATAGTCACATTTTGTACATTGAATTTGAACACCTTTTTTAAGTTTTTTCTCAATTAATAACTCATTACATTTCGGACATGGTCTACTTATCGGCTTATCCCACGATACAAATTCACATTCAGGATACTGATTACAGCCGTAGAATAAACGCTTTGTTTTACTTTTACGCTCAACAATCTCCCCATTTTCACATGATGGGCATTTCACACCAATCGGCTTCATAATCGCCTTCGTATTTCGGCAATCTGGGAAATTAGAGCACGCCATGAATTTACCATAACGACCTAATTTATAGACCATTGCTGAGCCACATTTTTCACAATCTTCACCAGCGGGCTCATCTTTAATAACGACTTTTTCCATTTCTGCATCAGCATGCTTTACATGTACTTCAAAGTCTTTATAGAAAGCATCAATAACTTGTACCCATTTACGATTGCCGTCTTCCACCTCATCCAAGTCCTGCTCCATCTTGGCTGTAAACGCTATATTTAAAATATCAGGGAAGAACTCTACTACTAATTGGTGAACAATTTCACCTAACTCCGTCGGTACAAACCTTTTGTTATCTAAAGTTACATAGCCTCGACGTTGAATTGTATCAAGCGTTGGCGCATAAGTAGACGGACGACCTATACCTAGCTCTTCCATCGTTTTCACTAAGCGAGCCTCTGAATAACGAGGTGGTGGCTGCGTGAAATGTTGTTTAGGTTCTATTTCAAGTGATTTTACTTTATCGCCAACAACCATTTCTGGTAGTAATTTCGTTGTTTCTTCTGTTTGGTCATCTGTTCCCTCAATATAAAGCTTCATAAAGCCCGCAAACTTCACCTGTGAACCATTTGCTCGGAACATTACTTGTTCATTTTGCAAATCAACAGCAACCGTATCAAGAACAGCTGGTGCCATTTGACTTGCTATAAAGCGTTCCCATATTAAACGATATAGACGTAACTGATCTCGGCTTAAAACCGCTTTCAATGTATCTGGTGAGCGCAATGTGCTTGTAGGACGAATGGCTTCATGGGCATCTTGCGCATTAGAAGCTTTTTTCGCCTGCTTCACTTCTTTAGCTACATATTCTTCACCGTAAGTGGAATTAATATAAGAAACGACTTCTGTTTTAGCTGTTTCAGAAATACGTGTTGAGTCTGTACGCATATACGTAATTAACCCCATCGTACCTTCTTTTTTGCCAAGATCAATACCTTCATACAGCTGTTGTGCAAGCATCATCGTTTTCTTTGCTCGGAAATTTAATTTACGAGCTGCTTCTTGTTGCAAAGATGAAGTCGTGAAAGCAGGTGCAGCATTCCGTTTACGTTCTTTTTTCGTTACATTTCTAACTTCAAAGTCCGTACCTTTCATGCTTTTTAACACAGCCTTAACTTGTGCTTCATTCGTTAACTTGATTTTCTCTTTTCCATCACCATAATACAGGGCATCAAAAGATTTCTTCCCTTTTTCAAACGACCCTTCTATTGTCCAATATTCTTCTGGTTGGAAATGTTTAATTTCCTGTTCACGGTCGATTATTAATCGCAGGGCAACGGATTGCACACGACCTGCTGACAAACCTTTTTTTACCTTTTTCCAAAGGATTGGGCTAATATTATAGCCTACTAAACGGTCGAGCATGCGGCGTGCTTGCTGTGCATCTACTAAATCTGTATTAATTGGTCGAGGATGCTTAAATGATTCTAAAATCGCATCCTTCGTAATTTCGTTGAAGACAACACGACAATCTGATTCAATATCAATATTTAACGCAGTCGCAAGGTGCCAAGCAATTGCTTCTCCCTCGCGATCTGGATCGGCCGCTAGATAGATTTTTTTTACTTTTTTAGCCGCGGATTTTAGTTCCTGTAAGACAGGGCCTTTACCACGAATTGTAATATACTTTGGTTCATAGTTATTTTCAGTATCAATACCCATTTGGCTACGAGGTAAGTCACGAACATGCCCGACCGATGCCTTCACCTTGTATTTTTTCCCTAAATAACGTTCAATTGTTTTTGCTTTTGCAGGTGATTCTACAATTACTAAATAATCCGCCATCTATTTCTCCCCCTTATCGAGGTGTATTGTTTATTTTTTTATGTTACCTGTTGCAAAATGTATAACAGTTTTTAATATAATGCAACTTTTTTTCAATATTTACTAGAAAACAGTTCGAGCATTTCTACGATTTGATAGCCATTCACGACTGGAATTGCCCCCTCTATTAACAGCTTATTCGTGCCTTGTGACTGCTCAGAATCAATGGGGCCTGGCACAACAAAAACGTCCTTCCCCTGCTCTAAAGCTAATTCTGTCGTAATTAGCGTTCCACTACGCAAAGTGGACTCCGTTACGACTAACGCCTGTGATAATCCACTAATAATCCGATTCCGCATCGGAAAATGCCATTTCTCTGGCTTCATGTATGGCGGATACTCTGTTAGCAATAAATGCTCAGAAGCAATTTTATTTGCTAATTCCGCATTTTCCTTTGGATATAGGTGATGAAATCCATGACCTAGTACCGCTATCGTTTGTCCACCATATTTAAGAGCGCCTACATGCGCCAACGTATCAGCACCTTTTGCAAGCCCACTCACGATTGTATAGCGCTTCTCTATTAACGGTGGCAAAATATAGTCCATCGCTGTCTTTGAATAGCTAGTCGCCTTTCTAGAGCCGATTATAGCCACCCGTTTAGTATTCGTTAGTAATGAAAGTTTTCCTTTCACATACAATACAGCAGGCGGATTCACTAATTCAAACAAATGCCTCGGATAAAATGGATGTGTATAGGGAAGTGCCACTATATCGGCTTTGGCATATGCTTCTTCAAGCGGCATCGTTATTGAGCGCCTATAGCTTTGCATTAGCTGTTCAGCTTTCTGTACGGGCATTTGTAAAGCGGTAGCTATATCACTCGCTGTAGCCCTATGAAAGTCTTTTAATAGATCGTCTGGGGAAAGCAATCGTAGTAATTTATGCAGCGGAAGTGGATAGACGTAATGAAGTGCTAAAATTTCTTTTGTATGCGTTGAAAAAATCATTTAATACCTCCTCATTTCAATAGAAGAAAATAAATGACCGCTCATTTTCATTTCACAATAAAAAATGGAAAAAGGTGTAGCAATTGGATGCTACACCTTTCATTCTAATGGGTTTTACATTTTTCGTATAGCCCTTTTTCTTTAATTACTTTAATTAATGTTTCACCAATAACAGATGGTGTTGGCGCTACTTCAATTCCAGCAGCGTTCATTGCTTTAATTTTTTCAGCGGCTGTTCCTTTACCACCTGAAATAATTGCACCTGCGTGCCCCATACGTTTACCCGGTGGAGCAGTTTGACCACCAATGAAGCCTACAACAGGTTTTGTCATATTCGCTTGAACCCACTCAGCCGCTTCTTCTTCAGCTGTACCACCGATTTCACCAATCATGACAACAGCATATGTTTCAGGGTCATTATTGAACGCCTCTAATGCATCGATAAAATTCGTCCCGTTAACAGGGTCCCCACCAATACCTACAGCAGTTGTTTGACCAATACCTTCTTGCGTTAACTGATGTACTGCCTCATATGTTAGCGTTCCTGAACGAGATACAACGCCTACATGACCTTTTGTATGAATATAGCCTGGCATAATGCCAATTTTACACTCATCAGCCGTAATAACACCTGGGCAGTTCGGTCCTACTAAACGCGTTTTTCTACCTTCCATATAACGCTTTACTTTTACCAT
Source organism: Lysinibacillus sp. (assembly GCA_036638655.1). Lineage (GTDB taxonomy): Bacteria > Bacillota > Bacilli > Bacillales_A > Planococcaceae > Lysinibacillus. The sequence continues at coordinate 82,443 of JAVWKG010000001.1, forward strand.
ATCAAGTACTGGAATATGCTCTGTAATACAAATTGTTAGTTCCAACTCAGCATCTACAGCTTCAACAATTGCATCCGCTGCAAACGGTGCTGGTACATAAATTACTGAAACAGTTGCACCCGTAGCTTGAACAGCTTCCGATACAGTATTGAACACCGGTACACCTTCGATTTCAAGTCCACCTTTACCTGGTGTCACACCCGCCACAATTTTCGTACCATATTCCAACATTTGCTTTGTATGGAATAGAGCTGTTTCACCCGTAATTCCTTGTACAATTACTTTAGTATCTTTATTAATAAATACAGCCATTGTTCTTTGCCTTCCTTTCTTAGCCTACAAGTTTCACAATTTTTTGAGCTCCATCAGCCATTGAGTCCGCCGCTACAATATTTAAGCCCGATGCATTTAAAATATCTTTACCTAAATCGACATTTGTTCCCTCTAAACGCACGACTAAAGGCACAGCTAACCCTATATCCTTGGCAGCAATAACAACACCTTCTGCAATAATGTCGCATTTCATAATACCACCGAAAATATTGACGAAAATGCCTTTTACATTGGCATCAGAAAGGATAATTTTAAACGCTTCTGTTACTTTTTCAGCAGTCGCACCGCCCCCAACATCAAGGAAGTTTGCGGGCGATCCGCCGTAATAGCTAATTGTGTCCATAGTCGCCATCGCAAGGCCAGCACCATTTACCATACAGCCAATATTGCCATCTAAAGAAATATAACTTAGGTCATATTTAGATGCTTCGATTTCTTTCACATCTTCTTCATCAAAGTCACGTAATTCAACAATATCCTTATGTCGATATAAAGCATTTCCATCGAAGTTAAACTTCGCATCAAGTGCTACTACTTCTCCATTACCCGTTACGACAAGTGGATTAATTTCTAAAATTGAAGCATCTTTATCAACAAATGCTTGATACAAACCAAGCATTAACTTCGCCGCTTTGTTAACTAATTTTGTTGGAATATTCATATTAAACGCCATACGACGTGCTTGGAATGCTGTTAACCCTAATACCGGATCAACAATTTCTTTGAAAATTTTCTCAGGATTGGACTCTGCCACTTCTTCAATATCCATTCCACCTTCTTCTGACCCCATCACAGTTACTCGAGATGTTGCACGGTCTAACACAAGGCTTAAATAATACTCTTTTTGAATATCTGAACCTTCTTCTATATAAAGTCGTTTTACTTCCTTTCCTTCTGGACCTGTTTGATGAGTTACTAGAACTTTCCCTAGTAATTCCTTAGCATACGTACGCACTTCGTCTAAATTTTTTGCGATTTTCACGCCACCTGCTTTACCACGTCCACCTGCGTGAATTTGTGCCTTGACAACAGTTACATTGGCACCAAGTTCTTTTGCCACTTTCACTGCCTCATCAGGAGAAAAAGCAACTTTTCCATTCGGTACTACTACTCCATATTTTCTAAGTATTTCTTTCCCTTGATATTCATGGATATTCATAATAGATCCTCCTATTAAACATTCACATAAAATTATTTTACTAACACATTCTATTCTAACCAAACATTCTGACAAAGTCTATATCCGTCTTGTGTGTAATAATTACGTTTTTTATTACACAAAATACTACTTAATGTAGTAAATTGAAGAAAAACAACTTCCTTAACGCCTTATTTTTCTGATATTTTTTTGCCATGTTGTTGATCTAAACGGTATATAAAAGCAAAAACTTCAGCTACCGCTTGATATAGCTCTTCTGGAATAGACTCATTTAAGTCAAGTTGACCAAGTAATTGTACTAGGTTTGGGTCTTCGTACACTGGTACATCGTATTCGTTTGCACGTGCCAAAATATTTTCTGCAATTTTCCCCTTCCCTTTTGCAACGACAGTCGGACTACTTTGTTGCCCTTGGTTATAAGTGAGGGCAATTGCCTCTTTACGAATGTATTTTTCTTCATTCATACGCGGAAATCCACTCCATTATGCTCTTCTAACTGCTCCGTATTGCTCTTCGTCACGTTTGTAGCATGTGCCTTTTCGAATGGTTTAATGACTACAGACGAAAGTTGATAATTTTTTTCTTCTAATCC
>JAVWKG010000001.1:84536-106216 GCA_036638655.1 Lysinibacillus sp.
GCATGCTCGTTGAAAATATTCACCGTTAAAACACGATTTTGTACTTGCATATCTATAACTGTTTCTTGCATCGACTCCATTTGAAGGTAAAATAATATGCGCGCATAGTTAGCGTCAATTTTGCCATCATCTTTCATACGTCCATTCCACTGCAAAGTAGCATCCATCTTTTTACCGAAAAACTCTAATGGCACTTGCATAATTAGCTGGTGTTGGTGACCGTTTTCTCCTGACGATAACTGCATGCCGTTCATACGATGCATGAGCATATCCGCAGCTTCTCTCAATTGCGAAGTCAATTGTGCGTCTTGTAATAATGTGTGTAGCTGTGGCTTCAGCTGATGTGCAATGGCCTGCACATCAGCTGATTTATTGTTTAAAGCCGCTTCATAGCTAACGCCTAGCCCTTTTAAAACGGTTTTAATGGCATGCTCCATCGCCTTACTATCCATCGAAGATTGTACTTGTGCATCAGCCTGCGTGAGCATATTTTGAATAAGTGGCTGCGCTGTCTCATTACTCACCTTTACAATATTTCGCAATAATGTTTCATTCGGTATTTGCTGTGTTGTTTCAGGCTTAATTAGTGACAGTAAATGATCCTTTGTCGAAAGTCCATTTGCATCTTCCGTAAAGAGACGGTTTGGTGTATTTGCTGTGAATGCCTTTACTAATTGGTCCTGCATTTGCTTCGCTAGCCCCTCAATTGCTTGCTGACTTTGCGGCAATTGGCTAAACCGGCTTAAAAGTTGCTGGATTTGCCCCTTTTGCTCATTCGTTAATAAGCTTTGGTTCGCTGTCCATGTTTTCAGTTGCTCTACTAATTGGGCTGTATTTTCAGGCTTTGTCGCTACAATCGTTTGGATTATTTGACCCGCTTGTCCAAATTGTCCCGATTGCCCTTGCTGATTTTGTGTATTTTGTAAAGACAGCTGACTCCAATTTTGTAAATTAGCATTTTTCGGGACAACCCCTGCCTCCTTCATTAAATTCAAAACTTGTAGTTTCACACTTATTGGCACAGACGGATTGTTTAATAATTGAACCGATTTCGCTAATACTAAACCAGCCGTCTCTGCCTCAAACGGCTTAGCAATCGATTGCACTTGTTGTAACAGACTTTGTTTCAACCCTTCTGGTAACATGGCATCTTTTAATAAAGCTTGCGCAAATACATCGAGGGTTGATGTCATACCGCTTGTTTTTTGTCCGTTTAGTAATGCTTGAAACACATCGTTCGTAAATGGCATTTTCAATTCGATCATTCGCTGCATCGCTTGCAAAGCATCTTGTTTCGCTATACCCTCTGGTAAGTTTTTCATCCAAACTTCAGCTTGCATGAGCTGCTCTTTTGAAATAGGCATTTGTTCTTTCATAAAATGTGATAATACTTGCTGCATTTCGGGCGTCTTTGGTAAATTCATTGATTCAAGCAATTGATTCATTTGTTGTGTAGGGGAAGCAGTTGGCCCCATTGGACCTGTTACTACTTTTAACTCCGTTTGCGGACTTGTACCTGTTACTTGGAAGAAATGTGAATCGCCTGCTTTTAATGGCACTTCTATTTTAGCAAAGAGTTTTTGTCCACCTATTTGGATTTCAGCCATTTGATCTGGATATAGTTGTTTTATAGTACCTTGAAATACTTGCCCCTGTTTTAGGGTAAGTGGTTGATTGGTCGGCATTGCAGTTTGCTGCATTTGTATTGGATTAAACGATGTTGACGTCATATATATGCTACCTCCTTATTTCAACATAGATTTTATCGGTTCAAACGTTTTTCGGTGATGAACGGTAGGACCATATTGTTCTAAAGCTTCTAAATGCTGCTTTGTGCCGTAGCCTGCATGCTGTGCAAAACCGTATTGTGGAAACGCTCTATGTAATTGCTCCATATAGTCATCACGAGCGGTTTTTGCCAAAATAGAAGCAGCGGCAATCGCTAAACTTTTTGCATCCCCTTTAATGATGGAGTCTTGCGGAATTGGTACTGGTAATGTCATCGCATCTACTAATACATAGTCTGGTTGAATCGATAAATTCAAAACACTTTCCTTCATCGACTGTTTTGTTGCCTCATAAATATTTAACGTATCAATCATTTCAGCAGATTGAAAATGAACATAATAGCTAAGTGCATGCTCCTTCACAACGGAAGCAAATGCATTTCGTTTTTCTTTTGACAATTGCTTGGAGTCATTCAACCCAACAAATGCCGAACAGTCTTCTGGCAAAATAACGGCTGCTGTTACAACCGGTCCTGCAAGCGGTCCTCGCCCTGCTTCATCCACGCCAGCAATATAAGCATTTTCTTTTGCTGCATAACTACGATCAAAAGCCACTTTTTCATGATGCTCTTCAAGTAATTGTGCCTTCCTCTCTTGTTGCTTTTGCCAGCTTTTCCAAGCCTTTTGAACGCCAGCGCGCTCGTCTTGCACCACTTCGCGCATCCATTCTTGCCAAGTGTCCGTTTCTTTTAACGCTAATGTAATTTCTTTAATAGTTTTCACAGACGAAACTCCCTTATATCTCATTACTTTTATTATCGGTTAAATATAACGTAACTAAAAGAAAAACTGTCATTGTCATGAGTATTTCATGATAATGACAGTCTATTATTTATTGCTCTTGTTGTTCTACTTCTTTTGCAAGCTGTTCATCGACCAAATCGAATGTTATTTTCCCTAAATGCTGACCGCGAATATCGCGTACAATTAGTTGTGACACTTGGTCATAGTCGATACTACCACCTGCACCAAAAACACGTCGAAGCTTACCGATTTGATCAAATGTTTCCACTAAGTCTTCGTGCATCATTTTGAAGCCATAGCGCTCTTCCATACGATCTGGATAATGAACCGAAAGAAACTTTAGTCCGTATACGGCCAAATCTTCCATATTGATAATTGTGTCTTTAATCGCACCTGTTAATGCAAGCTTATAGCCTACTTCTTGGTCTTCAAATTTCGGCCATAAAATACCCGGTGTATCAAGTAATTCTAATTCTTTTTCGACCTTAATCCATTGTTGGGCCTTTGTTACTCCTGGCATATTGCCCGTTTTAGCAAGATTTTTTTTCGCTAAACGATTAATAAGCGTGGATTTACCTACGTTTGGAATACCAACAATCATCGCACGAATTGCGCGAGGCTTCATACCTTTTGATTTCATGCGGTCAAACTTTTCCTGTAACACTTCCTGAGCAGCTTTCGTTACTTGTTGTAAGCCTTTCCCCTCAAGTGAATTGATAGCTACAGCTTTATGGCCTTTATCGGCAAAGTACTTGACCCACTTGCGTGTTTCATGCTCATCCGCCATATCAGCCTTATTTAATATAAGTAAGCGCGGTTTTTGATTAATAACCTCGTCAATCATTGGATTACGAGAAGCCAATGGTAAACGTGCATCGATCAATTCAAAAATAATATCTACGAATTTTAATTTTTCCGTTACTTGACGACGCGCTTTCGCCATATGTCCTGGAAACCACTGAATGGTCATAACTTTATTACCCTCCTAATATCAATTGCACCTTGCATATTGCATCAAAATGTTGGTCAAAAGAAAAAGGGAGTCACTTGCGCTCCCCTTCGCTACACACTTCCGAATGAACGGATTTTATTTAAATTTATAAGCCTAAAATAGCAAAATCTCACACCTATAATGGTGGGAGTGCTCTGCTGAATGAAGTTAAAGCGTTTTAGCTCAATTCTATTACACTTTATTTCACAAATTTTATATCTTTAAATGGCCAAAAAATTAAACTCGTGTTGCCAATTACTTCTTTTTGTTCAATTAAGCCAATGTGGCGACTATCTTTACTATAACGTCGATTATCCCCCATCACAAAAATGTGACCTTCTGGAATTTCTTCAAGTTCGACATTTATATCTTTCAATGCAAAATCTTCCGTTAAAGTACCCTCTGTAATTTCTGCCTTATAGGCATCCAAATATGGTTCGTTAATTGCTTCACCATTAATATATAGCTGGTCATTTCTGTACTCGAGCGTATCGCCAGGTAAACCAATGACACGTTTAATATAATTTTTTTGTTCAGGAGCATGGAACACAACAATATCAAAGCGCTCTGGATCGCCTATTGTATATCCTATTTTATTAACAATCATACGATCGCCATTTTCAAGGGTAGGCATCATAGACTCGCCATCTACTGCAATCGGCGTAAATAAGAAGTATCGAATAAATGCCGCAATCGCAAATGCAATAAGTAAAGCCTTTGTCCATTCCCATAACTCATTTTTTTCTTTCACTTGTTTTTCCACTTTTTGTCCCCCTTGTCTACAACCATTTTAGATTAAAGGTATTCAAGATGACAAGCAAAAAGAAAAGGAGCTTGTCAAACAAGCCCCTCTCTTTCGTAAATCATAATTATCGAAGTTCTTTAATACGAGCTGCTTTACCACGTAGGTTACGTAGGTAGTAAAGTTTAGCACGACGTACTTTACCACGACGGATAACTTCTAAGTTAGCGATTTTTGGTGTGTGTACAGGGAATGTACGTTCAACACCTACACCGTAAGAAATTTTACGCACTGTGAAAGTTTCGCTAACACCGCCACCACGACGTTTGATAACTACACCTTCGTACATTTGTACACGTTCACGAGTACCCTCTACAATTTTCACATGGACACGTACTGTGTCACCTGGACGGAATGTAGGTAGGTCAGAACGAAGCTGATCTTTAGTAATCTCTGTAAGAATGTTTGTCATTGTTTTTCTCTCCTTAGACAGATGCTCTTGCACGCTCATTGTCGGCCACAGCGGAACATCCTAATTCAGCACTTCACATAGAAGTACAGAATAGATGTTATCATAAATTAATAATGCAAGCAAGCAACTCGGCTATATTTTTTTCAATTGTTCTATATACTCTTTTTGTTTATCTGTCAGTGGATATGCGTCAAGTAAATCAGGGCGTCGCTCAAACGTGCGCTTTAAAGTTTGTTCCTCGCGCCACTGTTCGATTTTGGCGTGATTCCCTGACAATAATACATCTGGTACTTTCATGCCTCTAAACTCAGCAGGACGCGTATAATGAGGGTGCTCTAGTAAGCCTGTTGAAAACGAGTCGTTAATATGTGAATCCTCTTGTCCAAGTACACCTGGCAGTAAACGTACAACGCTATCGATAACTGTCATCGCACCAATTTCTCCGCCCGTTAAAACAAAGTCACCGATTGAAATTTCGTCCGTTACAAGATGCTCTCGAATTCGCTCGTCATAGCCTTCATAATGACCACATAAAATAACTAGTTCTTCTTCCAATGCAAGCTCTTCTGCTTTTTTTTGTGTAAAGCGCTCGCCTTGTGGGCACATTAGAATAATTCGCGGTTTTTTCCCTTCTGTAATCGCCTCTACTGCACTAAACATCGGCTCCGGCTTTAACACCATGCCTGCACCACCACCGTAAGGATAATCGTCCACTTGATTATGTTTATTGATAGAGTAATCACGAAGATCTGTTACCGCTAATTCAACAGCACCTTTTTCCTGAGCCTTTTTTAAAATAGACGCACCAAAAACACCTGTAAACATATCCGGAAACAAACTAAGCACATGAATATTAATCATAGTAATCCATCCATTACATGAATAGTAACTTTCTTTTCTACAACGTCAATTTCCTTCACAACGTCTTCGATATAAGGAATATAGTGTTCCTTTTTCGCACCTTTAACAACCCATACATCATTGGCACCTGTTTCAAGTATATCTTTTATTTCACCAATACGTTCACCATCTTCTGAGAACACTTCACAACCTATAATGTCATAATAGTAAAATTCATTCTCTTCTAATATATCGGCTTCCATTTGGTCTTTCGATATTTTCAGCATACCTTCTTTAAAAGGCTCCACAAAATTAATATTATACATGCCTTCAAAAGTTAATAGGATAAAGTTTTTATGGCGGCGCATCGATTCAATCGTTACCCATGTCGGCTTTTTGTCCTCTTTTTTAAACGCCGCTAGTTTGTTACCTACTGCAAAGCGTTCTTGCTCAAAATCTGTTGTTGATAAAATACGCACTTCACCACGAATACCATGTGTATTAACAATACGACCTACGTTAAACCATTCCATTCTTTTCACCTCATACTCAAACTATTTGCTTGTCCGTACTATATAAAAAAAGAAGGGAACTAGCAAGCTCCCCCCTTCTTTTTTAATCCAATATATCGACGTAAGTCTTTTTTTTATGGTGACTACCTGCTGCTGAATAAACAATTGTACGAATTGCTTTCGCCACTCGCCCTTGTTTGCCTATGACCTTTCCTCGATCCTCTGGATGAACAAAAAGTTTATAAACAACTCGATTTGCATTTTCGTCCGTCTCAATACGAACTTCTTTTGGATAATCGACCAACGGTAAAACGATTGTTTCAATCAGCTGCTTCAAAGACGTCTCCCCCGATTATTTACTGAATTTTTGGTTATGGAATTTCTCCATGATACCTTGTTCTGAGAACAAGTTACGCACTGTATCTGATGGTTTAGCACCGTCAGCTAACCATTTAAGAGCTTTCTCTTCATCGATTTTTACAGTAGCTGGTTGAGTTAGTGGGTTGTAAGTACCAACTGTTTCGATTTGACGACCGTCACGTGGTGAGCGAGCGTCTGCAACTACGATACGATAGAAAGGAGATTTTTTAGCTCCCATACGTTTTAAGCGAATTTTAACTGCCATTTTAATAGCACCTCCGAATAAGTTTCACACAAGATAGTATATTATCAATGTTTAGTTTGTTTGTAAAGTGTTTTTTCTTAACACCTTGAAAAAATCATCTGAAAATCACTTAAATATTGAATCCAGTCCTGGTAATTTCATCTTTTTCTTGCCTTTTCCAGAAGTCATACCAGTCATTTGCTTCATCATTTTTTTCATATCTTCAAATTGCTTCAAGAGACGATTAATCTCTTGAATAGACGTCCCAGAACCCTTCGCAATACGCTTTTTACGGCTAGCATTCATAATCTCAGGGTTTGTTTTTTCAGCAGGCGTCATCGAGTAAATAATCGCTTCTACGCGATCCATTTGCTTGTCGTCAACTTTAACATTATCCAAGCCTTTAATTTTCCCAGCACCTGGTAGCATCTTTAAAATTTCATCAAGAGGCCCCATCTTTTTCACTTGCTGTAATTGCTCAACAAAGTCATCAAATGTAAAAGTTTGCGTTTTAAATTTCTCTTCTAATTCTTTCGCCTTTGCTTCATCGACATTCGCTTGTGCTTTTTCGATTAACGAAAGAACGTCACCCATACCTAAAATACGAGAAGCCATTCGTTCTGGATGGAATGGCTCAAGCGCATCCATTTTTTCACCCATACCGACGAATTTAATCGGCTTTTGTGTAACAGCACGAATTGAAAGTGCCGCACCACCACGTGTATCGCCATCAAGCTTCGTTAAAACAACACCTGTAATACCGACAGCTGTATTGAAGTTTTCCGCCACATTAACAGCATCTTGCCCTGTCATAGCATCGACAACTAAAAATACTTCGTCTGGCTCTTTTAATGCACGAATATCTTTTAATTCTTGCATTAATGTTTCATCGATATGTAAGCGACCTGCTGTATCGATAATGACCACATCATAGTGTTCTTCCTTCGCATGCTCAATTGCTTGGCGTGCAATTTCAACAGGAGATACATCTGTGCCAAGTGCAAAAACCGGAAGTGATAATTGCTTCCCTAGCGTTTGCAATTGTTGGACAGCCGCCGGACGGTAAACGTCAGCTGCTACAAGTAACGGCTTACGGTTATACTTCTTTCGTAAAACACTCGCTAGCTTACCTGTTGTTGTCGTTTTACCGGCACCTTGTAAGCCGACCATCATAATGACTGTTGGGGGTTTCGTATTGAATTTAATTGGGCTTTGTTCTCCACCCATTAACTCTGTCAATTCTTCTTGAACGATTTTAATAACTTGTTGGCCAGGTGTTAAGCTTTGCATTACGTCTACACCAACTGCACGTTCTCCCACTTTTTTAACGAATTCTTTTACTACTTTTAAGTTAACGTCAGCCTCGATTAATGCAAGTCGAACGTCACGCATCATAACTTTTACGTCTGCTTCTGATACTTTACCCTTGCCTTTAATTTTTTGGATCGTCCCTTGGAGTCGTTCCGCTAATCCTTCAAAAGCCAATGATTTCGCCTCCTAGTCCCATTCTTTCAGTTGTTCAATTAGTGCCAGCTGTTGATCGACAGATAGACTATTGCCAGTAATACCTGCCGTTAACTGTGCTAAATTTTGTTTACGTTGTTGGAATTTGTCTAACAAAGCTAATTTATTTTCATATTCTTCAAGCATTGCTTCTGTTCGACGTATATTATCATAAACAGCTTGGCGAGAAATCCCATACGATTCGGCGATTTCTCCAAGTGAGTGATCGTCTAAATAATACAGTTCCATATAACTTCTTTGCTTGTCTGTTAATAAAGCCTGATAAAAGTCAAAGAGAAAGTTCATGCGCGTTGTTTTTTCAAGTAGCATCGAATGTTTCTCCCCCTGTAGTTTGTCATTTGTATCATATCGAAAAACGCCCGTTGCTGTCAAGGTAATCTACTTGTCTAAAAGTGTTCTATTAGCTTTTGTTGAGGCTTTAATGACCCTTCGCTAAATTTCCTTCTGACAATTTTATGATTACTCTTCAACAGTATGCGAGCGCGTCATTTTGTACAATTAGTCTGCTGTATTTTGTAGTTCTTTATCTAAGCCATCTGCAAATAAGCCATAAACATATCGCTCTGCATCAAATGGTTGTAAATCATCCATCTGCTCTCCAAGTCCAACAAACTTCACCGGGATGTGTAATTTGTTGCGGATTGCAAGAACAATACCACCTTTTGCTGTTCCATCCAGTTTCGTTAAGACAATGCCAGTCACATTCGTCGCTTCCTTAAATGTTTGCGCTTGAACAAGTGCATTTTGTCCTGTCGTAGCATCAAGAGCTAGTAATACTTCATGCGGCGCATTTGGAATTTCACGCGAAATGACACGATGCACCTTCTCAAGCTCATTCATTAAGTTCACTTTATTTTGTAAGCGACCTGCTGTATCACAAATCAGCACATCTACACCACGGTTTTTCGCAGCACGGATTGCATCGTACATAACTGCCGCAGGATCTGAACCTTCTGACTGTTTAATCACTTCACAGCCTACTCGATCTCCCCAAACTTGCAATTGGTCGATGGCACCCGCACGGAAAGTATCCCCAGCCGCTAGCATTACTGATTTACCTTGCAATTTTAAGCGACGTGCAAGCTTACCAATAGTCGTTGTTTTCCCAACACCGTTAACTCCTACAAATAAAATAACCGTCAATTCATCTTTAGGCTGAATGTTTAGCTCGATTAAATCATTTTCACCTTGTTCATAAATTTCTACAAGCTTTTCTGAAATAATCGATTGAATACCATTTGTATCTTGAATATTTTGGCGTTGCACTTCAAAGCGTAATTTGTCCATTAATTCCATCACAGTTTCAAAGCCCACGTCCGCTTGCAACAATAGTTCTTCCAATTCTTCAAAGAAATCTTCGTCCACTTTACGGTAACGTGCAACTAAATCATTCACCTTGGATGTGAATGAATTGCGCGTTTTTGCTAAGCCCGCTTTAAACTTTTGCGTAATTGACCACGCTGAAGGTTTCTTTGCCTCTTCTTCAACAACCGCAACTTCTGTTGGTTCTTCTGTAACAATCTCTTCAGCTTCCTGTACAGGCTTTACATCTTCAGCAGTCGCTTCCTCAATTACTGGATCTGTCTGTTCCAAGGCAACTACCTGCTCAGCTTGATTGGCATGCTCTTCAGTTAGTACCGGCTGTTGCTCAATTAGCTCAACTTCTTCTGATTCAGAAACAACATCTTCGTGCTGATCAACGTTTTTTTCATCTAGCCCATCAGACGGATTACCTACCAATTTATCTTTTAATCGTTTAAAAAAACTCATGCTTGTTCGCTCCTCTACTCCGCGAGTACGGGTTCATTTTCTAATTTAACCGATACTAATTTTGAAACACCCGACTCTTGCATTGTAATACCATACAAAACATCAGCACCTTCCATTGTCCCTTTACGGTGAGTAATGACAATGAACTGTGTATCTTGACTAAATTTCCTTAAATACTGGCTATAGCGCGTTACATTCGCCTCATCAAGTGCCGCTTCCACTTCATCCAAAATACAGAAAGGTACTGGACGAATATTAAGAATCGCAAATAATAAAGCAATCGCTGTTAATGCACGCTCACCACCAGATAGCAAACTTAAGTTTTGTAATTTCTTACCAGGTGGCTGTGCAACTATTTCAATACCTGTTTCAAGCATATTATCAGCATCAATCAACACTAAATCTGCCTGTCCACCACCAAATAACTCTCTGAATACTCGTTTGAATTGGTCGCGAATGGCGTAGAATGTCTCACTGAAGCGTGCCGTCATTTCTTCATCCATCTCTTTGATCGCTTCATGTAATGTTTCCTGCGCCTCCAGTAAATCACTACGCTGCTCTGTTAAAAATGAGTGACGTTCTAATACACGTTCATATTCCTCAATCGCACTTAAATTTACTGGACCAAGTTCCTCAATTGACTTCTTCAATAACTTCACTTGGCGTCTTGTATACTCTTCATCCTCAATGACAACCGCTAGTTCTTGCGCCTCTTCAAAAGTAAGCTGATAGTTCTCATCTAATTGCTCAATGAAGTTCGTTACTTCAAACTCAACTCGACTCTGCTTTAATTCATTTGAACGTAATGCTTCAAGGAAACCTTTATGTATACGTTGCAATTCCTTAAGCTGCTCATCGAGTGTCAGTAACTTTTCTTGGTGAGAGGTTTTCTCGCATCTTTGTTGTTGGATTGTTTCACTCAATACTTCTTTTTTCTTTTTCCATTCAGCAACTTGTACACCAATATCTTCATTACTAAGCCCCGCTGTCGTCTCATCTGATTGTAACCAATCTATTTCCTGGGAAATGTTTTCTGCCTTTTGACGCGATTTCGACAAGTTCAACGCGAGCTCAGCAGTTGCAATTTGAACTTGCGCCAATTGCTCTTGTAGCACCGCTAGTTCTGAACGTTTTTCTGCTGATTGTTCACGTAATACATCTTTTTCAGTTTCACTTTGAATCTTAACTTCCCCTAATTGATCTACTGTTTCTGTTATTTTTTGCAGCTCGATTGTTAGCTCTTCTAGTCGCTTCGTCGCAGTGTCTTTTTGAAGAAGAAGGCGCTGCTCTCTAGTCAACACATCATTTTGCTCAGTCGAAGCAAATGAAACACGTGCACCTAAACTTTGCTCTGCAATTTCTAACTCACGTATTTGGCTATTTTGTCGCATTTCATCTTCTCGCAATTGCTCGCTATCGAGTTTCAACTGCTCTAGCTCATCTCGCTGTTTTGCTAACAAACCTTTTTCAACCGCAACTGACTGTTCAGCACTATAGATAGAAGTATCTAGATCCTTCAACTTTGCTGTCAATCCATCGAGTTCAGCCTTGCGTGAAAATAATGAAGATTGTTGCTTAGCAGCACCACCTGTTAAGGAGCCACCTGCATTTACAATATCACCATCTAGTGTCACGATACGGTATCTAAAGCCACATAAGCGCGCCATTTGACTTGCACCATCTAAATTAGCTGCTACAAGCACATTACCTAGTAAATTTTCAACGATTGAACGATTCGATTCATCAAACGATACAAGCTCATCCGCCATTTGAACAAACGCTGGATGATTCAATGCAGATTGAATAGAGCCTGGATTGATTTTACGAGATTTCATGACTGTTTTAGGTAAAAAAGTCGCACGCCCTGCACGCTTTTGCTTCAACCACGCAATTGCTTTTTGTGCATGCTGTTCATTAACTGTCACAATATGCTGTGTTGCTGCACCTAACGCCGTCTCAATCGCTTTTGAATATTGCCCATCGACTTGAATTAGCTCTGCAACCGCACCCTCAACACCGACTAAATCACCTTTATCACGCGCTAACAATACTTCCTTAACACCTTGGAAAAACCCAGAGAAATCGGCTTCAAGCTCAGCTAAAGAATCTTTACGTGCCTTCAATTGTTGCTGGTGTTGATATGCTTTGAAAAGCATCGTTTGTTTATCGTCAAATGCTGTGCTAGTAGTCTTTAATTGCATTTGTAAAGCTTCATGTTGCGCTAATTTAGACTTTAACAATTTTATTGTTTCAGCTAATTTTGGGGACAGTTCACTTTTTGAAAGTCTAATCTGCAGCAACTCTTGTTCAATTTCATCTGACTGTCCAGACATGCGGGCAGCCGTTTCCTTTTGTTGTGCTAATTGTTGTTCAATATTTTTCAATTCATTTTTAACAGTCGCTTCTTCATTTAAGCTATCGATATATTTGTTTTTTTGTTCCTCTATATCTTGCTCGATTTCAGACACGGAGCGATTCAATGATTGTTCTAATTGCTTAATAAGCTGCTTTAACGCTTGCACTTCTTGCTGTTTCTCAGAGAACTGCTGCTTCTTTTCAATCTCTTGTTGCTCATATACTTTTACTTCTTGTGTGGATTCCTCCAACGCAGCTTGCAATTGATTTAATTGATTGGAAGCATTTTGACGCTTCTCTGCCATCAATGCTTTTCTACCATCCCAACGCTCTACTTCCGAGCTCGCTTCTACAAGCTGTTCTTGTGCTGCGTCTAGTGTTTCATCAAGCGCTTTTAAACGCTTACGAATTTCTATCATTTCTGCATCAACAATTTGAATATTACCAGCATGTTGTTTTTCAGTTTTCGATAAATTTGTAAACTCTTCTTTTAATGCATACAAAGATTGCGCACAATTTTTTAAATCATGCACAAGTATGGCAATATCAAAGTCTTTTAACTCTGTCGACATCTGCACATAATCCTTGGCGCTAGAAGCTTGTAATTCAAGCGGCTCTAAGCGACTGTCCAGTTCATGTAAGATGTCTAGAACACGAAACAAGTTTTCATCTGTTTCAACAAGTTTATGCTCTGCTTTCTTTTTACGTAGCTTATATTTCAGCACGCCAGCAGCCTCTTCGAAAATGGAGCGGCGGTCATCAGGTCGACAATTTAAAATCTCATCAACTCGCCCTTGAGAAATAATTGAAAAAGCTTCTTTCCCAAGACCTGAATCCATAAACAAGTCTGTAATATCCTTCAGACGGCACTGCTGGTTATTCAGTAAATATTCACTATCTCCTGAACGGTATACGCGTCTTGTTACGCTGATTTCTGTATATGGAAAAGGGAGACGTTCATCTGTGTTGTCTAAAATCAACGTTACTTCAGCAAAGTTCAGTGGCTTACGAGAGTCACTCCCAGCAAAAATTACATCTTCCATTTTTGCTCCACGTAAAGACTTTGCAGATTGCTCCCCTAGCACCCAACGAATCGCATCAGTTACATTACTCTTACCGCTACCATTTGGTCCGACAACAGCTGTAACACCAGGTACAAAATCAATACCAATACGTTCCGCAAAAGATTTAAAGCCAATAACTTCTAGGCGTTTAAGGAACATCTGTTAAGCCTCCTCCCTAGCAGACTGCTCTCTCATTAATTGCATTGCACATTGCGCTGCTTGCTGCTCCGCTTCTTTTTTCGACTTGCCACAACCACGCCCTAACTCATGCCCATTTAGGAGCACACTCGAAATGAAAGTTCGGTTGTGGGCTGGTCCTTTTTCATCAATAATTTCGTAATGTAAAATACCGTTATTCGTTTGTTGCACCATCTCTTGTAATTGACTTTTGAAATCCATCACATGCGAAAAAGCACCGACTTCTACTTTCGGGAACACGATTCGTTCTAAAAACGTAACGACCGTTTGTAAATCTTGATCTAAATATAAGGCACCTACAAATGCTTCAAATACATCTGCAAGCAATGCCGGACGTTCCCGACCACCTGTTAATTCCTCACCTTTTCCAAGTAACACATACTGACCAAACGCTAATTCATTTGCGAAAATAACGAGTGAAGGCTCACATACAATGGATGCACGTAATTTCGTTAACTCTCCTTCAGTCATATGTGTATATTTTTCAAAAAGATATTTAGAAACAGACAGTTCAAGTACAGCGTCTCCTAAAAATTCTAGACGCTCGTTATCCGTAAATAATTTACGGCGATGCTCATTCACATAAGATGAATGTGTGAATGCTTGATACAATAAATTTTTGTTAATAAAGTGAATATCCAACTCTTCTTGTAAGACTTGGAATTGAGTGCGTACTTTTTCAGGAAGTACGCCTGATTTCTGCATAGTTCCTTTTTTTTTCATAGCCATGAACAATCTGCCTTCCTAATGGTTTCTACCGTTTAGTTTACCTTTTTCAGACCGTTTATGCAAAAGTATTTCAGCGTAAACTAAAGGTTTCGGCGTTTTTTTACATAAATTCCGTGTAAATATAAAAGAGGCACTCAATTAGACCGTCAAAGTAGTCTAAATTGTGCCTCTCAAAACTATTATTAGCTAATTTTACTTTCGATGAATGAAATTGCAGTTCCAACTGTTGAAATCTTCTCTGCATCCTCATCTGAAATTTCCATATCGAATTCGTCTTCAAGCTCCATAACAAGCTCAACTACGTCTAATGAGTCAGCACCTAAATCATCACGGAAAGAAGCTTCTAATGTTACTTCGCTCTCTTCCACACCTAAACGGTCAACGATTACTTTTGTTACGCGTTCTAATACTGTAGTCAAATCTTTCACCTCCCCTCAAATAAGTATACAAAAAAACAGTAGGCATTCATACAAATTATTAATGTAACAACTAGTAGGTGTGCCACCGCTTTACTATATTACATCACCATACCGCCATCAATATGTAATGTTTGACCAGTCATATAACGGCTATCTTCTGATGCTAAAAACACAACTGTTTTTGCAATATCCTCAGGTTGCCCCAGTTTAGCTAGCGGGATTTGCCCAAGCATACTAGATTTTATATCTTCAGGTAAACTTTCCGTCATTTCTGTTTCGATAAAGCCAGGTGCCACCGCATTTACTAAAATATTTCTAGAAGCTAGCTCCTTAGCTGTCGTTTTCGTTAAACCAATAACCCCAGCTTTTGCCGCAACATAATTAGCCTGCCCTGCATTACCTGCAACACCAACGATTGAAGATATATTAATAATACGACCTGCGCGTTGCTTCATCATTTGGCGAGTAACTGCTTTCGTACATAAAAATACACCCTTTAAGTTCGTGCTAATTACATCGTCCCACTCATCTTCCTTCATACGCATCAGTAAATTATCACGCGTAATCCCAGCATTGTTCACTAATATATCAAGCGCACCAAATGTTTGCACCGCCGTCTCCATCAAGACCTTTACTTCATCAGCATTAGCAACACTTGCCTGTACAGCAACTGCTTCGCCGCCTAACTCTTGAATTGTCGCCACAACTTCCAATGCCTTTGCTTGTGAACCACTATAATTCACTACAACTTTCGCACCTTCATGCGCAAGCTCCAAGGCAATTGCACGCCCGATACCTCGAGATGCACCCGTTACGACTGCCACTTTACCTTCTAATTTACGCATTAATTACCCATCCCTTCGATGCTTCTACAACTGTATTTAACGTCGCCTCATCGTACACACAATGTGTTTCCACTGAACGATCGATTTTTTTCACAAGACCACTCAACACTTTTCCAGGTCCACATTCAATAAATACCGTTACACCTAAGTCTATCATTTTGCGCACACTTTCTTCCCATAATACTGGCGAATATACTTGTTCTACTAACTCACGCTTAATAGCTGGAACATCCGCTAATACAGCTGCATGCACATTAGCAATAACAGGAATTTCCGGGTTAGCAAAGGTCATCTGTGCAAGTACTTCACCCAATTTCTCCGAACATGGGCGCATTAACTCCGAATGGAATGGACCACTCACTACTAACGGAATGGCACGCTTTGCTCCAGCTTCCTTCGCAGCTACTGATGCCTTTTCAACGCCTTCTTTTGTCCCAGAAATAACAATTTGACCTGGGCAATTCACATTGGCAATTTGCACTGCATCTCCTGCACTAGTAACTTCATCTGTCACAGCACGTAATGCCACTGCATCCATCCCTAGTATCGCAGCCATCGCACCTTGACCTGCTGGCACAGCCTCATCCATATATAGACCACGTTTGTGAACGATCGAAACGGCATCCTCAAATGACAGCACCCCTGATGTCACTAACGCACTATATTCTCCTAAAGAGTGACCCGCAGCAAAATGCGGTTCAATGCCGGCTGCACGTAATTTTTCAGCAACCATTACACCTGTTGTAAGTAATGCCGGTTGCGCATTATAAGTTAATGTTAACGTCTCAGCCGGACCTTCTAACATTAGTTTCGATAAGTCAAACCCTAACGTCTGATCAGCTTTACTATAAAAAGCTTTACTCTCCGCTGATAGTCGAGTAAATTCTTCTCCCATACCTACAACTTGTGAGCCTTGGCCTGGAAAAACAAATGCAATTTTAGTCATTCTCTCAAATCCCCTTTGTATCAAAATCCACTTTTTAATTTACATTTCTTGTATTAACTGTTTCAGCAATCGTCGGACAAACATCATGTTCAACCATTGTATGCGCCTGACGAATCGCATTATAAATAGCGTTAGCATTAGATGAACCATGCGCTTTAATAACAGGCGCTTGCAAGCCAAATAATCCTGCACCACCGTATTCTGTATAGTCCATTTTGGTTTTTATACCACGCAAAGCATCTTTTGCTAATACCGCAGCAATTTTCGATTTAGTAGAAGACATGAATCCTTCTTTCAGCATTTTAAATAACACACCTGCTGTACCTTCAATCGATTTCAGCACCATGTTACCAGTAAATCCGTCTGTGACTACTACATCAGCAACCCCTTCGAGTAAGTCGCGCGCTTCTACATTTCCTATAAAATTTATATCCGCTTCTTTTAATAAATCAAAAGCCGCCTTCGTTAATTCATTTCCTTTTTTGTCCTCTGTACCGATATTAAGCAAACCAATACGTGGACTCTTTAAGCCGCCCACCTTTTTTGCATAAATATCACCCATAATTGCATATTGCAATAAATGTTCCGGACGTGCATCTGCGTTTGCACCTAAATCAAGCATTAAAAAACCATTGCCATCAATAGTCGGCAATGTCGTTGCCAAAGCAGGACGAGAGACACCATCAATTCTTCCTACTTTAAACAATCCACCCGCCATTAAAGCGCCTGTATTGCCAGCAGATAGACAAGCATCCGCTTTACCGTCATGAACAGCATCTAGCATGCGTGCCATTGAAGAATCTTTCTTACGACGAACTGCACGCGCAGGATCGTCCGTTCCTTCAACAACTTCATCACAATGTACAATCGTTAATCGATCATGAGCTTTCACGTAAGGTGCCAGTTTTTCTTGTTGTCCATATAATTGAATTTCGATATTAGGTAGTTGTTCTAGCGCTAAAAACACACCTTCTACAACTGATTTCGGCGCATTGTCGCCACCCATACCATCAATAGCTAATTTCATTTTTGTCACCTTCACCTTTCGTGCGATACATTTCAAATTCGCCTTTAAAGACGACTTCATTATTTACCGTCGAAACAACATCTATTAATGTTCTATTTTTCTCAATATTTCTTGCACGTACAGTTGCTTTTGTAATCACACGATCACCCACTCTTACTGGCTTCACAAATGTGATTCTCGAATGTACCGTTAACGCTAATTCGTCGTCAATTACTGCTACTGCTAGTGAATTTGCCTGAGCAAATAAATGATGTCCTCTCGCAATGCCATTTCGTTGAAACACATGCTCTTCTTTGACATCAAAAATGGATAAAGCTCGTTTATCTAACTCAATATCTACAATCTCACCGATTATTTCATCTATTGGTAATGATTTCACTTCATTTTCATATGACTTAGATGCGACATCTTTAATACGTTCCCTCAATTCAGGTATCGCCAATTCCATGCGATCTAAACGTATTGTTTGGACACTTACTTGAAACTCAGTTGCAAGCTGTTCATCTGTGACGAATGGATTTTCTGCAATCGTTTCAGTTAATAGTTGCTGTCGCTCTTTTTTCGTACGTTTCACCATCATTCGCCACCTTTTAAGTTGATATTAGCACTTGGTACTAACATCAGTATATAGATATTAAAAAAAGAATGCAAGACTTGTTTTTATAAGCAAGTGCTCAAACAAGTGTTACACCCTTAGTCGAATCGTTCACCTTCTAATACGCCACTTTCTTCAAGCATTTCACGCAAATACTTATACTCCTCACCCTGCCAAAACGCTTCCCCTGACAACATCGTTACCGCATCTTTACGTGCTGTATCTAACGTACGATAATCATGCACTAAATCAGCCACTTTAAACTCCGGTAACCCACTTTGTTTACGACCAAAGAAATCACCAGGTCCTCGTAGCTCCAAATCTTTTTCAGCCAGACGAAAACCATCATTCGTCTCTGTCATAGACTGCATTCGTTCTTTACCTTCATCTGATTTGGGATCTGCTATTAGTACACAGTATGATTGATGCTCACCACGTCCAACTCGTCCACGCAACTGATGGAGCTGAGCCAAACCAAAACGCTCTGCATCATAAACAACCATCATCGTCGCATTCCGTACGTTGACACCAACTTCAACAACCGTTGTTGACACAAGCACATGGATTTCACCTTCACTAAACGCGCGCATAACCGCATCTTTTTCATCCGAATGAAGGCGCCCATGCATTAAACCAACTTTATATTTGCCTGTGAAATGTGCTGTTAGTTGTTCGTAAATGTCCACAGCATTTTGCACATCCAACTTATCCGATTCTTCAATAAGAGGACATATTGCATATGCCTGCCTTCCCGAAGCAAGCTCTAACTCTAATTTAGACAACACTGAACCGAGTTGCTCTTTTTTCATCCAATGTGTTTCAATTTCCTTACGCCCCGCCGGCATTTCATCTATCATCGACACATCCATTTCACCAAAAGCAGTAATCGCCAAAGTACGCGGAATAGGAGTCGCTGTCATAAATAACACATCTGGATTTTCGCCTTTATCACGCAGAACACGCCGTTGCTCTACACCAAATCGATGCTGCTCGTCCGTAATAACAAATCCTAAATTTTTGAAAATCACAGTTGGTTGAATCAATGCGTGTGTGCCAATTAAAATATCGATTTCACCCTTTTGCAAAGCCTCAAGCAACAGTCGACGTTCCTTTGCTTTTGTCGAACCGGATAACAGGGCAATCGTTACGCCAAATGGCGCAAACCACTGCGCAAGTGACTCTACGTGTTGTTCTGCTAAAATTTCAGTTGGCGCCATTAATGCCCCTTGAAATCCTGCTGTTACAGCTGCATATAAGCCAATAGCAGCGACAACTGTTTTCCCCGATCCTACATCTCCTTGCAATAAACGATTCATACGATGCGGCTCTTTTAAATCTTTACATATTTCGTTCACAACACGCTTTTGTGCCCCTGTTAACTCGTAAGGTAAAGACTCGATAAAATCGCGTAACTTCAGCAAATCATACTGAATCGACACACCATGCTCACTATCTTTTCTCACTTTTCGTAATGCTTGAATACGTAATTGGAAATGAAGTAACTCTTCATAAGCAAAACGCCTTCTAGCCTGTTTCGTGTGCTCTGCATTTTGAGGGAAATGAACACCTTCCAACCCCTCCTGCAAAGATATTAATTGGTAAGCTACTTTTAAAGACTCCGGTAAAGAATCTGGCATTGCAAAACTATACTCATCAAGTGCTTGTCTCATATACTTCCGAAAGCGCTTTTGCTGAATATTGCCTTTTAAACTATAAACAGGCTCAAAGTCTACTTGATCTGTCTTTGGTCCAAAAGTTACCGTAGTTCCATTAATCACCTGGCGCCCGCGGTCCCACTTCCCAGTCACAGTCACAATAGAACCTGGTACCAATTTTTGTTTTAAATAGTTTTGATTAAAAAACACAACTTTCACTAAATGGCGCCCTGCCAAAACAGTTACCTGTAAGCGTGATTTGTTTTTCCCTAAAAATAATACGGTCGGTTCTCGCTCCACCTTGCACTCCACCGTCACACGTTCATTATGAGGGGTTTGCACTAAATCTTTTAATCTGAAATCTTCATGTCGATGTGGGAATGTCCACAACAAGTCCGAAATCGTGTCAATTCCCATTGCCGCTAAATGCTCAGCCGTTTCCTTCCCAACCCCTTTTAAGTTGGACACCGGGTTATTAATATCATTCACCTTGCATGACAGCTCCTCCAAAAATTTTCTCAGCAATCGCTTTACCTGTAGACATTAGCATAACCATACTTAATATATTCAAAAGAGCCTACCTCCCTTCTATGTACTATTCTTGTTGGCTCTCATAGAACTCCCTTGCGTCTTTAGGTGTTCTAAACAACTCATGTTCAGCATTACTTTTTTCAAATGTATCATAAATCTTTTCGTTTTCTCTAAGGTAACCGTTCAACTCATCAATAATAAATTGGTAGCTTACTAAGTCAAAGTGAATAATCACTCTCTCGTCATACACCACAACAAAGTCTAATTGCTCTAATTTTTGTCCTTCTGTAAGTTCTTCCTTAGTTAATTCTAATATCTTCTGTTTGGTTTCCTTAGTGACCTTTTCAAGTTTATCTAACTTATTAGATTTCAACAAATAAAGCGTTCTCTCTACTCCTTCACGCTGTATTACGTTTTTCTCTAACATAGTCTGCCAATCAGCTTTTACACTTGCATTATCAGTGTTTAGGATTTCTTCTTTTATTTTCATCCCTTTATCATTTAGCTTATCTAACTCTTTTTCAACTTCTCGTATTCTTTCACTTAAAGTAGCCCTAGCAATCGCTATTTTCGTATAAATGATTTCATCAGTATTAGCAGAGCCAAATTCATTAAGTTGTGACACCATTAATGTTTTATAGTCACTATCGTTAGCACCCACACTACTCTATGTAAATATCCATCTTTATTCAGTCACTAGTAACCAATGAAACATTTTGACATATGTACCGCTTCTCTTTCATCTATTTATCCATTGGTGCTATTAATACAGTTTCATGATGGGATGGGTAGCGGTTTAGACCTTATCGTCTCGTTGGTTTTGTAACAGTCAATCTTTCTTGTTGATGATATTTGTTCTGTTACAGCAGATTAATTTAAGAAAGGCTTTTTTTATTCTTTTAATAAGACAACAGGAATACCCTAAAGAAAAAGGAGGGGTATTATAAAAAAGTAAAAGTCGGTATTACTTGCTTTGCCACGCTAATACTTGTAATAGCAACCTTATTTTTTTATATACAAGTTACTAGTAAACAAGAAGAAGGGAATCATCCTTTACAAAGTCTTAGTTACAATGATTTAACGGGTGTCATTATGGTAAGTTTAAATGAAAAAGGCTATGATGTTGCCGTACAGGAGGGAACATCTCCTGACAAAAAAATTGTAATAACATTTGTATTACCACACGATGAGTTCGATAGTAAAACCAAAGAAGAAGTACAACAAATAGCAACTAACGTTATTATAAAAAATAAATTTGAACCTGAAACATTTCAATTCAACTTCACAAGTTACATAAAGTATTAACTATACAAAGTACCGTAAAAAATAT
>JAVWKG010000002.1:0-64306 GCA_036638655.1 Lysinibacillus sp.
TTGGTCATGAAGCCGTTGCCACATGGATGTGGCGTACTTAGGCTTCGGCCCTCTTTCGCTTCGTGCGGGGTCTCGTCTGTCTCGCTAATCCCGCAGGAGTCGCCGCCTTTCGTTTCACGTGCTTACATTTTGTAGATTTCTTTTAAGTCAAGTACATGTTTTGGCAATGACCCCTATTTCACTCCGTCTATTAACGTCGCAAACTGTTGTTGTCCTTTATTACGTTGCACGACTTGCTCATCGCGCATTTTATTGTAGTCAGAAATACCGACTAAAATAGTTTCCCATACATTTTCAAGTGTCATTGTATTTGCAGGCTCATTTGCCATTAAGACACTCTGCTGTAGAAACTCACTATTCACGTTACCAAACTGTTTCGCCCTATTTTCAAACGCCTTTATAGAATCGCTATGCAACTTTTGCTTTCTTTCATTGACCGCTTGGATGATACCCATTTTAAAAACAGGTATCGTCTTAATAAAGGCACGATTAATCTGCTCCATTAACTCATGATTACTATTGCGAATCATTTGTATTTGCGGTGCTGCCAAAATTGCTACTAGACGGGACCTATCGAGCTCATCAATTTTTTGCGTAAGCAATTCTGCAATTGCCTGTAAATTATTTAATTCAATGCGTGCCATTTGATTGCCTTTTTGAATTCCTTGCTCGCACATCGGTATTCGTTTTAGTGTTACTTCTTCCAAGATCAGTTCTACAGCTACGATATATTTTTCAAGTGCTAAATAATAGTCAATATCTTCTTGATAAAGACTTGCCAGCATCTGATTATCCTTCACTAGCATCTCTTCCATTAAAACAAATTGATAGTGCACCTTTTCTATTTCTCTACCTAGTGAATTATACTTTGCATATAAGTTATCTACATTTTTAGGTGCTCGCTTAAACAACTTGCCGAAGAAGCTTTGCTGGTCAAATACTTCACCTTTATCGAACTTCATCATCAATGTTTCAAGTTGCTTTATTAATTCGCCAGATTCATTCAATTTTGACACTGCCATCATTTTTAAGATTTGGTCAGAAAATCGTGAAAGTTTTGTTGCCGGCTCTAGCCCTAATGCCATTAGCTCATCTTGCCGCTTAATATCAATACTATTAGCAATTTGCAAAACTTCGGGACTTTGACGTAATTGTACTTTTGTCGCATCCGCTATTTCCACATTTAACTCTTGCAATGAAATAGGTGCATCATTTGACATAGCGCTCCCCCTCTCTATATCCGTTTCGTTCTCGCATGCAAATTACTATGCGATTGACCGGAGGCTTCAGCTACAAACATCACTTGCTCAAACACAAATGTATATACGCTATTAAAAGAATCGATTAAATAACTTTTTTATAATTTTATCTGGTGCCGATTTTTGCTTCGGTTCCTCGTACTTTAAGTCAAACACCATATGCTCTAATCGATGCACATCAAACGCATTTTCTTGTATATGTTTTTCTAAATCTAGTTTTCCTGTAGGGTTATAAAAAATAATATCCACGCCAAATCGATTTAAAAATGTCAGTAACGCGATATCCTCTCTCGTAAGCTTCGGTTGCTCTGGTTCTTGATATAACACTACTCTCGGTACTTCCTGCGAGTAGTCAAAGCTTTGTAAAAGACGTAATACATCAAGTGGAATCATTGTCATTTGTTTAAATAAAAATAGCTGTAAATCATATAATGATTCATTTGGCAGTTGCTTCAATAACGGCTGTTCACAACATGCCTTTATCGTATGAGCAATCGCTCGTTGTAATTCAAATGTTAACTCACCGTATTGCCACCAATCACTTTCTAATATACGTTCGATCGATAATTCACCTTTCACAAGACAATGCTTATAGTGAAAATGGAAATTCGCTTTGCTCGTCTTAGCATACGGGAACGATTGAATAAATAATGTTTGAGAACCCTCTATTAGTCGATACATGGAAGCCCAATACTCTTCACGTTGACTAGAGATGCCGCTAATTTTCGCAAAGATAACTGGAATCATAACTTCCTGTCCAATAACTTCGAAATTAGGGCGAACCATCGACTTCTCATTTGCATAGATGAAAATATCATCGTATGTCATACGAAGAGTCATTGAACGTGGCAAATAGTCTTTAAACTGCCACGCTTTATAAACACCCGATTGTTGGTCATGCATTAACTGCTCGAAATGCTGACTTGAACGATAGCCAACAGTCGCCTGACGATCACGCAGCTTATCTGGGAACGGCTGCATATTTACTTTATTCGCATATTGGTACACCACTGAAAAAGTATCGTTCACATCAATCGTCATAAATTCGTCTATGCCAGCTGGATTAAAAATGAGTACATCACAGCCAAGTTCCATCAACAGCAGTAAGAAATAACGCTCACTCATCGTCATTTCTCCATACCAAACTACTTTTGGAAAGTCATCAGTTGGCGTTAGAGCCTTGGTCCATACAATCCAATGATTTTTCAGCCATTTCACAGTGTCTATTAAAAACCGCCGAAAATCATTGGCAAGCAGCCCTAAAGATTGCTGTTCTTTGAACCTTTCTACTACTCGAATTGTTGCTAGCTGTAAATGTCGATTCATCGATTGATCATTATGCTTTGGTATAAGTTGTTGACCATACATCATCGCAATAAGCCTATTGATAGATAAGCCTTTTGGTTCTTTTTGATGTTGGTCCAAAATTTTTTGCAATGCTTGAAAATCTTTTTGTTCTATATGCTTATTTAATTCTTCACTTAACACATGAATGTCTGGATTTTGTGCCAATGAAAATAAAGAATTAAAATATTCATCTTCCTCTATTGGCACACCTAAAACACGTAAGGATATACGATTAAAACGCATATGTTGTTCTGTCACGTCATAAACTGTACGTATTTTTGGTGAAGCTTGGAACGCCTGTAGCCAATCACTTGTATCACGCTCAACGATCGATTCAATTTGGATTGTTTGCATACAAACACCACCCCCTGACATTAAATGCTATCGATTATGAACACCTTGCTCTGCTACAAGTCGTAAAACATCGTGCAATAACTCTTCTGTAAAATCCGAACCATTCAACTGCGAATAATGCGTATTCAATAGTTTAGCTGGTTGCTTATCCTTCATATCACCATGTAGCGGTGTATAGCCATAATCAGCCATCGCTAGCATGCCATAATCCATAGTAGAGTCACCAGCCGCTACATGTACATTATAACGACAGTTTTCCTTCATATAGGCAATAGCCGCTTCCTTCGTTAACACCTTGGGTAAGAAGTACAATTTCTTACCTTGTAATAATACGTGCCAGCCTAGCTTATCAAACTCAGCAATCAATAGCGCTAATGTTTCCTGCTGGAATATTTGTAAATCTACATGATAAACATAAAATAAGTCATCCACATAAAAAGATTCCAAAAGCCACTGGTCATCCTGCATAGCCTCAAAACGCTTCAGCATATCAGCATCGGGAATAGCTGTATCTTCAATTCGCTGTCTTAGTAAACGGGCCCACGCTTCGTTTGGTTGCCCATTTTCTAATATTGTACCCCCATTAGTCGTAATTGCCAAAGCAGGACGTAACTCTTTTATAAAGTGAATACGTTCATATTGATGAAGTGCACGGGTAGTAACAGGAACGAATAATGTTTCCATGTTCACACGCTCAAGCAACGAAGTTGTCGATTCTGTCATCATACTAATTACTGCATCTTCTTTGCGTTCAACAACAACTTTATTAGAAATGGGTGGATAACGTTCCATCATATAGTTTGAGTAAATGAGTGTTCGATCTAAATCTGATGTAAATAGTAGCATATTTGTTCTCCTCTACATTTCTTGAATTAGCCCACAGCATGCATACGACATATCCGGGTAATGTTCAATCGGCACATTTTTATCTTCAGCTAATAACAAAATATATTCTAACTCTTGAATATGCGCTGGATTAATAAGAATTTTCCAAGGAACACGTCTTAATAATACGCGAGTTGTTTCACCAACACCTGGCTTCACAAAGTTACTATTTGTAATGCCCATTTGTTGTTGAATAACTTTCACCGACTCTAGCCCCTTCCACGTCACTTCCATCTCCTCTGAAGTGCGCGCAGCAAGCTGTTCATCTACCTGATTATGTACCTTATGAAAATAGGTACTTATTCGTTCAATATATAAATTCGATACATCTACAGCCTCTAACTCATTGTAGTACTTCGCTCCATGAAAATCACCCTTATCCATCAATTCCGAATTCAGCACAGTACGACTAACAAGCCCTGACACAGTCGAATTCAAGCAAGCTGATGGAATTAAAAAGTCTTCTCGTGTGCCAAAAATCGGTGCACAATGTCCTGGATCAGCAAGTACAGCTAAATCTGCATTTAATGGATAGCTATATCGACCTTGCAGTTGCTCACACGCTTGCTGTAGTTCCTGCGTAATTGCGCCTTTTCCTGTCCAACCATCGACAAATTGAATTCGAGCGTTTGGATACTGTGCAAAAATGTAATGAATTGCAGTTTCATCAATGCCTCTACCTCGCATAATCGAAATCGAATAATGCGGAATATCAACAGCATAGCGCTCTAACAAATAGCGCTTTATCAATATCCCAATCGGGGTGCCTGCACGCGCTAAACTGACTAACACTAAATTCTCTAAGCCATTTCGCTCCATTATTTGTTGCGCTACAACACCTACTGCAAGAGCAATCCGCTCCGCATAGGCTTCCAATGTATTGTAAAAGACATCCATATATGCCTTTGATGGACTATGTTCAATTGGCAGCATCTCTGAATAATGTGTACCTGATTGGATTAGTTGCTCACGTTTTGAGTTATCCATTTCAAGCGTCATGTGACTAATATTTCGCAACAAGAACACGACATCTTCTTGTGCATAACTCCCCATTTGATCTGGATGAACATGAACTTTTTTCATTCTCCACCCTCCAATTCATGCATACAAATAATATGAATGTTTTCAATATGCAATGATTGTAATGCCTTAGTAATCGAATTAATCGCCTCTTTATTTGCTATACGTTCAACGATAAGGAAAAGTTCCGAGTAAGGACGAATTTCTATGTTATACAAATAATTTTCAACACCATTATTTTCAGGACTATCAAAAGCAATTTTTTCTGTTATTGTATAATCCGGCTCATTTGAATGGTAAATTGGACTTCTTGTTGTCGATTGGAAATACACATCTTCGCCCATTTCTGCGGCTAACTGCATTGGAACATACATAAATTCGCCTGTCCCAACAACAAGAGTAG
Source organism: Lysinibacillus sp. (assembly GCA_036638655.1). Classification (GTDB taxonomy): domain Bacteria; phylum Bacillota; class Bacilli; order Bacillales_A; family Planococcaceae; genus Lysinibacillus. The sequence goes on from JAVWKG010000002.1 coordinate 5,269, forward strand.
GTCCTCCTTTACGCATTGATTTTAGTTTTCTCGCTATTTTCCCAAGCTGTTCTCTTTGCTCTTGGTGCTGTTCTGCTGTTAAAGCTAATCGCCCTGTCGCCATCATGTAAGGAGCATTATTTTCTTTTCCATTTTCCGCAATTGAGCGATAGTATTTACGATCAATCTTCTCTGAAATAGAAAGTAACTCAACCTCATTTAAGCTCTCTATAACAGGTTCAATTGGTTGAGTTGTTAATAAAGGCGTGCCGATGCATGTAAAAGTGCCACTTACAATCGAATAAAACTGTATATTCATCCCCCACTGTTGTTGCAACTGCTCAAACTGTTTCCTTTGACTAGCAGATCGCCAATCTAAAATTGACAAAATCGTATAATCTTTCACATCCGGGAAACGTTGTCTCAATGTCTCAATAATATTGATGACCGTATTGCCAGTCGTAATTTCATCATCGATTAGAACAATGCGTTTTGCTTTTAGTAATTTTTCAGTATCCTCTACATATAACCGATGACTTGTTGCATGGGAATGCTCCTCTTCAAATGTTACAAACGGCTCCAAGTCCGCAATTTGTTCCCGCGTCGTATGAATATATGTTGCATTCGATTGAAAAGTTTTGAAAACTGCATGACCAAGTGCAGTTGCAGTTTCCGCAAAGCCAATAAAAAGCGTTTCTTCCGGTAGTTGAATACGCTGACTTTCAACTTGTCGCAATACTTCTTGTGCATACTCTTGTTTTTTTAGTGCGTTGACAACAGACGGTATCAAATCACTTTTTTCAACATACGTCTTTTGTGCATAAATCATTGCTAGTAACGCGCCCGTCAATAACGGCATTTGTGGCGGTACAGCTAAATGCTTACCGAGCACTGTACTAACAAATAAAAATCCCCGTTTTTTATTAATGCGCGCTGCCATACGAAGGAGTTCAGCTGATGCAAATGCATAGTCATTTTTCGTTAAGGTTAGCATCATTTCATAGTCTTGAATAATATTGAGCCTATCTTCCATTCGTTCCATAAACTTCATCTCCAGTTGTCGTATTCAATAATATAGACGCAAAATCCTTTGTTTCGTTGTAAACACCGTATAACTGCGCTTGTCGTAAAATTTGTTGTGCCCATCTCGCATGCGGCTTCATTTCATTCATCTTATTTGCATGAATGCTTTTAACGACACCCCTTTTGCCATTATTATTTTCAGAAATGCTAAGTGCATCCATATACTCTTCATAAGAAACCGTATAAAGCGCATGAACAATACGAATATGGCTCGGGTGTATAATTGTTTTCCCCAAAATACCATTTTGCCTATCCATTAAAACTTCCTTCATCAGCCCATCCAAGCAATCATCCAGCAACGCTTTACGCGTATCTACACCATCTTTCTCAATGAAGGGTGTTGCCCGCAATGCCGGCTTCAATACGCGCTGATTATTAAAGTACTCCCATACCGGACCCGAAATGACAAAGCCATCTTCCTCTCGCCCTAGCACATTGACGATATCCGCTATACAATCTCGAATAACAGCAATATCATAAATCGTAGAGTCTACTCGGCGTCTAATGCCATATATACCACAAAAATCTGTCGCACCGATCCGCACATTGAGCACACGTGCCCTAAAGCTACTCAAAACATTTTTAATAGCAAACAACGCATCCATTCTAGACTCTTTGTATAAAATATCCTTCGACTCTAAAATCGGCATGCCATACAATACTAGGTCATGCTCTGCAATTGTTTTCTCTAACAATTGGAAATATTCAATTCCCTCTGCAGCCGTAAACTTAGGAAAAACATAACCTGTTAATACATGTTGCATTTCCCCTAACGTCTGCGTTAAAAAGGCCAGTTGCTCTGGGCTACGTACTCTTATAAATATTAACGGTATTTCCTCTAGCTGCAATTGTTGGTTTTTATACGATGTAAATAGCGTATGAATATCCGCTACTAACTTTTCTTCGCAATCCTGTAGCTCTTCATCACCAATTGCATCTTCTAAATCAATAACAAGTGATGTTAACTCTTTATATTTACTCGAACGAATTAGCTCTGTAATATTCGGCATCGATGCAGGCATATACAATGTTGCCCCTAAAGCATATGCTAAAATTTTAGAGTCATCCCATTTCGTAAAAGATTGTGGCTTTTTATAAAAAATTGTTTCTGCTTCTGATGAAAAGTGTTGCATACAATCATCTCCTTACGTAAGAATGCTATTCTAATACCCAAAGGTAAATACACTTCATTGCTTTGTGGCACATAAAAGAAGTTAAAAAAGACACTCTATTAGCCTGCTCTACAGACCAATACAGTGCCTTTTTTACGCTGCTTTTTTATTCACTAATTGCCACTTTTTCGCTTTATTGTAGTCCGTATGCACTTACTAAAGAAGCAAGTCCACCTTGGTAACCTGAGCCAATAGCTGCAAATTTCCAATCACCATTATGACGATATAATTCGCAAAATACTACAGCAGTTTCTATACTGAAATCTTCTCCTAAATCATAACGAAGGACTTCCGCATCTGTTTCCTCATTCGACAAGCGAACATATGCATTCGATACTTGTCCAAAGTTTTGATGACGTGATCCTGCATCATGAATCGTGACAGTAACAACAATTTTTTGAATTTCAGGAGATACCTTTTTCAAATGTACTAAAATTTTCTCATCGTCCCCGTCACCTACTCCAGTACGGTTATCACCTGCATGGATAACAGATTGATCTGGACTTGATAAATTATTGTAGAAGATAAGGTCTTGCTCATGGCGACATTTCCCAGAAGCATCAAGTAAAAATACAGAAGCATCTAAGTCAAAGTCATGTCCACCATCGAATTGCTTTACATCCCAACCTAAACCAATACCAACGCTATTTAAACTCGGATCATTTTTTGTTAAATCAATACGTTGTCCTTTGCTTAATTGTATAGCCATTTGATAACATCCCCTCTCTTTTTTAATTTGAAACAGATGCTAAATTAGTTCACATCTAATCCAAAATCATTACAAAGTGCTGCTAATCCACCTTGGTAGCCAGCTCCGATTGCATTGAATTTCCATTCATTTGCATGACGATAAATTTCACCAACAACAACAGCCGTTTCAATACTGAAATCTTCACCTAAATCATAACGTACAATTTCCTCATTTGTTTCAGCATTTAAAATACGGATAAATGCATTCGTTACCATACCGAAATTTTGTTGACGTGATTCTGCATCATGGATTGTAACAGTAAATGAAATACGCTGAATTTGTGCAGGCACCTGTGATAAGCCTACTTTTACAATTTCATCATCGCCGTCGCCATCACCTGTTTTATTGTCGCCAGAGTGCTCAACTGAGCCATTGCCACCAACTGTATTGTTATAGAAAATGAAATCATTTTGGTCAGATACTTTTCCTGTATCTGCAAGTAAGAATACAGATGAGTCTAAATCGAAATCGTGTCCACCATCATATTTGTTCGTATCCCAGCCTAGTCCAACGATTACGTTAGATAATCCTGGATTTGTTTTAGTTAAATCTACCTTTTGACCTTTTTGTAATGAAATTCCCATTATTAAATTCCTCCTAATAAGTTCTTATTTTATTGATATCTACGAGCAACGTCGCCTAGTTTTGCATCAGTTGTACCTGTTCCAACTGCAGCGAACTTCCAGTCATTGCCGTTTCGATAAATTTCTCCACATACTAATGTTGTTAAATCAGCATAACTATCAGTTAAATTGTAACGAATTAATTCATTACCACTATTATCATCGAATATACGAATATACGCATTTTGTATCATACCAAAATGTTGTTTACGCCCAACAGCATCGTAAATATTAACAACAAAAACAAATTTGTTAATAGCAGAAGGTACTCCATTCAATTCAATTGTAATAACTTCATCATCGCCGTCACCAGCACCTGTCAAGTTATCACCCGAATGCTGTACTGAGCGACATTTGCTCGTCAAGTTACCAAAGTAGATAACATCTTCATTCGATTTAATCTTGTCATCTTGAAGCATTAGAACTGAGGCATCACAATCAACGTTCGCTGCATTACTTCCACCTAGGAGACCACCAAATAAGCCACCCTTTTTTTGACTTACTGGATCCCATCCTAAGCCAACTTTAATGCGATTCAAACCTGCATTACCTTTTGTTAAATCTACACGTTGTCCTTTTTGTAAGTTAATACCCAATTTCAAAAGCCCTCCTTATATTGAATGCGCTTTCAGCTGAATAACGGTACCCTTTCGATACTTTTCTACAAGAAATCGAATAGGAAGCCGTCTAGTTTCACTTTTAAAAGGTGACTTCACACTCTCTTAATTTAGAAACTTAAATAAGCTTCGGTATAGACCGAAATTTCCAACCTATTATTTAGTCTAAGATAATATCAAATAAATTTCAATTCCTGGCTCCATAATAAGTAAAATTTTCGGTCCATAACCATATCTTGAAGTTGATTTCCTTTCCAACTGATCTTAATTCCTCACTATTTGTGATTTATTGACCATCTTGAGCAATTTATTCGCCATCATTCTTTATTTATTCACCATCATTTCTGATTTATTGACTATCCACCTTACATAACTACTTTCAAAAGATAAAAAAAGAACCTTCCATTCAAATTTGAGATGGAAGGTTCGATTTAATTACACAGTTAGACTCGCTTAATCTAAATGCTGTACTTGGAATAAGTTATAGTACGTTCCTTGTTGCTTCATTAACTGTTCATGCGTGCCCTGCTCGATTAATTGTCCATGATCGATGACAATAATTTTATCTGCATGTGTAATAGTAGACAATCTGTGTGCAATGATAATTGTTGTGCGTTCATTAGCCAATCTGTCCAATGAATCTTGAATTAACGCTTCACTTTCTAAATCTAAGGCAGATGTTGCTTCATCTAATACTAAAATTGGTGGGTTTTTCAAAAATACACGTGCAATTGCTACACGCTGTTTTTGCCCGCCTGATAATTTAACACCTCGTTCTCCAACCTTAGTGTCATATCCTTCAGGTAATGACATTATAAAATCATGTGCGTTAGCTGCTCTTGCAGCATCAATAACTTCCTCATCCGTTGCTTCAGGTCGTCCCATTAAAATATTTTGTTTTACTGAATCGCTAAACAAAATATTATCTTGTAACACAATACCGATTTGTGAACGTAATGAATGGATTGTCACATCACGAACATCTTTTCCATCTATTAAAACGGCACCTTCTGTTGTGTCGTAAAATCGAGGGATGAGGCTGATAATTGTTGATTTTCCGCCACCACTCATACCGACAAACGCCACAGTTTCACCAGGGTTAATGGTAAAGTCAATATTATTTAATATTTTAGAACCATTCGTTTCATATTGAAAATCAACATTTTGGAAGCGTACTTCTCCTCTAACTCGCTCTAACACCTTTGCATTTTCCTTATTTTGTACTTCATAAGGTTCATCGATAAGCTCAAACATACGATCCATCGATGCAATTGATTGTGTTAAAGATGTAGATGAGCTTACTAACCGGCGTAGTGGACCATATAAACGCTCAATATATGCAATAAACGCTACCATCTCTCCGACAGTAAGGTTTTGGTTAATGACTTGATAGCCTGCATAGCCAATAACAAGTAACGGTGCCACATCTGTAATCGTGTTAACAACTGCAAATGATTTTGCATTCCATTTCGAATGGTCAAGCGCTTTATCCAAGAAGTCTCCATTTGCTTCATCGAATAATTTTTGTTCATGTTTTTCAAGCGTGAAGCTTTTAATAATACTCATGCCTGCAACACGTTCATGTAAATAACTTTGCACGCCTGCAAGCGCCTGTGAGCGGTTTTTTGTTAGTGTTCGTAATTTCCCAAAGAAAAATTTCACACTAAACGCGTAGAATGGGAAGGCTATTAATGCTACTAATGTTAGCTTCACGTCCATTGCAAGCATAATGCAAACCGCGATTATAATCGTTGCAAGATCTAACCAAATATTCATCAGACCGGTCATTACAAATGTTTTCGTTTGCTCAACATCATTGATAATACGAGAAATGACTTCGCCTGCTCTTGTATTTGCATAATACTTCAAGCTTAAGCGCTGCAAATGACCATATATTTCTTTACGAATATCGAATAACACTTTATTACTAACGTTTTGTGCAAAATATTGACGATAATATTCAATCGGCGGACGAATGATAAAGAACACAATGATCGTCCCACCTAGCCAATAAAACAGCTGTGTTGTTTTTTCCGTATTCGTTAAAACGTCTGAGCCGATAATATCATCTAAAACAATTTTTATTAATAACGGAATAAACAATGGTATAGCGAACTTCACAATACCAATTAATACAGTTACTACGATTTCCCAAGTATATGGTTTTACAAATCGCATATAGCGTTTTATACTATTCAATTCTTTTCCACCCTCTTTATTAATACGAGAAGGAGCTGTCTAAAAAGCCTTTAATATATTAAAGCATTCTAAAATCAATATGATCTTCAATCAAATGTCATCCCTATCTTTGGGACAGTCCTTTTCGTATTATAGCAATAATAGTAAGTGTCATACTAAAAAAACGCCTGTTAGGTGAAACTAACAGGTGTTTACTCGTCTTCCGATTTCATATCACGTTGGAATTGATAGCGATTTGTCCATGCTTCAATAAAATCGGGTGCAAATGGGCCTCTTCTTTGCTGAATCCAACTAATTAGTTTGTCGACATTACGCTTTAAAATTTTGTCTATGACTTCAGGATAAGACATTTCCAGGCGATGTTGTTCATACTCATCTTCATCAAGTAATGTATAAGACATATCCGGGAATACTTTAATATCCAAATCATAGTCAATGTATTTAATGGCATTATTATCAAATACAAACGGCGAACTTATATTACAATAATAATACACACCATCTTCACGTAACATGCAAATTATGTTAAACCAATACTCCGCATGGAAATAACAAATAGAAGGCTCTCTCGTCAGCCAAGTACGACCATCCGATTCAGTCACAAGTGTACGCTCATTTGCGCCAACGATAATATTCTTCGTTCCTTTTAATACCATCGTTTCTTGCCAGACACGGTGGATACGACCATTATGTTTATAACTATGTATTTGTATCGTTTCCCCTTCTACTGGTATTGCCATTTTGAAGCCCACCTTTTCTTCTACGCTAGATCCATTACACCTCTACGTAATTGTTTCCAGATTTTGATTTGTGCAAGCACAATTAAGTCCTTTCAAAACCTTTGACATCCGCCTGAGGCTATATCTTCATTTATCGAATAAAGATAATACTAGCAGTCTCTAGTACATTATAACAATCCATTAACAAAACGTGTAGTTAGAAAACAGTTAATTTCTTCTTGTTGATTCATTTATGTGAAAATCCATGTGAAATAATATCATTTTTTATCATTAAAACATGCTCATTAGAAATTGATTATTTGGATTCTCTATATTATAGAGAAAAAAACTGCCTTATTGAATCGAATCGATTTAACAAGACAGTTTCTTCGCACGTAAATTGTATTTAATTTTTTTAAAGTAATTTTAATTACTAATTGTTATTTTTCTTTTTAGCAAATTGACCAGAAGCTTGAGCTTTATTTTGCTCTGCTTTGTTATTTTGTTGCTGCACTTCATTAAAATTTGTCTCAGAACCAAATTCTTCACGCATACCTTGATTTGTTTGTTGTTTGTTTGTTTGCTGGTTGTTAGCTTGTTTTCTTTTCATAATAATTCACCTCCATGCCCATTATTGTGTGCAAAGGTGAATTATTTATACTTTAAATTTCATGATTTGTTTTTTGCAGTTGTTTCCAAATCTTTAACATCGGTACAGGCATTGGTAAACTTTCGATTTGAGCAGGTGTTAGCCATTTCCCTGTACACTCGTCTATTCCATTGACCTCACATCGCATAAAATAACTATTTACATGCCATGTTAAGTGAGAAAAAATGTGCTTAAAGTTTAAAATTTCTTGTTGCTCTTTAACACAAACACCATATTGTTGTTGCAATTCATTATGTGACATAAATTCAGTGGATTCTACGTGCTCTATCATTGGGAATTGCCACATTTGCGCAAGTAATCCATCTTCCGGTCTTTGCTCTAATAGAAAACGCCCCTCACGATTTTGGCAAACAAAAACATCATACTTTAAATGCTTCATTTTAATTTTTTTCGTTTTCACAGGTAATTCTCTTGGCTCACCTTCATTATATGCTGTGCAATATTCACGCACTGGACAAAGTAAACACTTAGGAGAAGTCGGTGTACAAATTAAAGCGCCTAATTCCATCAACCCTTGATTGAAAGCAGAGGCATCTTCAGGTGCTATTAATTGCTCTACCGCCTCTTCGAAAATTTTTTTCGTCTTTGGTAAAGCAATATCTTCATGTATATTCAGTACGCGACTTAATACGCGCATAACATTACCATCAACCGCATGTTCCGGTTGGTTATAGGCAATACTTAAAATAGCACCAGCTGTATAGGGCCCAACACCTTTTAACTTTGAAATTTCATGGCGATTATTCGGAACGACACCACCATAATTTTCAATTACCTCTCGCACACCAGCTTGTAAATTTCGTGCGCGCGAATAGTAGCCAAGGCCTTCCCAATGTTTGAGTAAATATTCTTGTGGGGCATCCGCCAGTGTTTCAATTGTCGGAAAGCTTTCCATAAAACGATTATAGTAAGGTATGACCGTGTCAACGCGTGTTTGCTGGAGCATCACTTCAGAAACCCATATTTTATAAGGGTCGGTAGTATGTCTCCACGGTAAATCTCTTTTTTCTTTTTTAAACCATTCGACTAAAGCGTGCCGAAATTGTTTTGTATATTGATAATTCACAATAACCTCCACATTATTTTCGATTTTAATTATATTGAAAACGGTATACAATAAAAGTAAGCAAATATATTTCATTACCGAAATATACATGTATGTGCAACACAGTTCTTCTAACACATGCTAGGAGTTGATAGTCTTGGATTCAGGTACACATTTTGTTATGGGTATAGCACTCGGTGGGCTGGCTCTTGCCGACCCTGTTGTGGCTAATCATTCATTAACTTTTACTGCAGTAATAGCAGGTACAATTATCGGCTCACAAGTACCAGATGTAGATACCGTATTAAAGTTGAGAAATAACGCCGTTTATATACGTCATCATCGTGGCATTACCCATTCACTACCAGCTGTTTTGTTATGGCCTATTGTTATTACAGCTGTCCTCGCCATGATTTTTAGTAGCGTCAATGTCCTACATTTATGGCTTTGGACATTTTTAGCTGTCGCCTTACATGTATTTGTTGATATTTTTAACGCTTATGGTACCCAGGCACTTCGTCCATTTTCAAAGAAATGGGTGGCACTTGGTCTTATTAATACCTTTGATCCGATTATTTTCACATTGCATTGCTTTGGTATTCTATTTTGGCTATTCGGAGCAAATCCAGTTTGGACATTTAGCCTAATGTACCTTATTATAATCGCTTATTATATTTTACGCTTTGCTGTACAAAGGGCTATTAAAAAGGCCGTGCATAACACAATTCAGGATGAAGACTATGTGATTGTAGCGCCTACTATGCGCTTCTTTCATTGGCGAATCGCCGCAAAATCAAAAACACATTACTACGTAGGACGTGCCTATGGGCGTTCTATAAATATTTACGATAAAATTGAAATTACACCATTACCTCAAACACAATTGGTCGAAATTGCATTAAAGAATCCCAATCTCGCTGCGTTCATTTCGTTCTCTCCACTCTACCATTGGGAAATTTCTGAACTTGAGAACGGTCTTACCGAGGTGCGTTTGATTGATTTACGCTATCATAGTGATAATCGCTATCCATTTGTTGCTGTAGCACACTTAGATGACAACAATCAAATTATCACGTCCTACACTGGTTGGATTTTCAGTGAAGACAAACTCCAAAAGAAATTGCAAATTGGAGCGAGTTATTAACACTTCCTCATTGATACATTCAATAAATGCAAATCATTTATTTTAAACAGTAAACCCTGACCGCATTAAACGTTGGTCAGGGTTTTTACTTATTGCATCATATCATCACTAGCATCTAGTAAATGCGCATATTTTGGGTTACGTCCGGCGAATGTGTGTAATTGATCGCCGTAGCTTGTAATAAGTTGACGTACTAACTTTTCTGTATGTTCTGGCCCCAAATAGTCATATCCAGCCTTGGCCGAACTCGACTCAAAATCACTCCAAAGTAACTCCACCCAAACGCGTGCACGACCTGTGGACATTTCCGGATTTTTCTCTAACAATTCAATCGTTAACTTGTCAATTTTTTCATTCATCCTATTTTCCAACCTTTACAGGAGAAAGCATTGATACTGGTAATGCCTCTTGGAATTTATCTCCACCTAGACGATGCCCCCATGCAAAACGTCCTTTTAAGTAATCTACTTGGAAAAATTGCCCCGGTGCGCCGTCAATACGATACATTTCACCTGGAATAATTGTATCTAAATCTACTAAGTAGGCTGCTGCCATTGTTGCTTTTCGTTCGTAAACCGCGAATTCATTAATAATACCTAATTGCTCCGCTTTACGTGCCTTTTCCTTTAACCTCGCTACTTCGTCACGTAGTTCCGCTTCAGTCATGGCTGCATAATTTTTTTCGTTCATAATTCATTCTCCTTCTCTTCGATAAAACGATCTATAACTTCAGCGGGGAACCCCTTCTGATATAAAGCCTGCTTTGTTTTCATTTTCAGCTCATAACCAGTATACTTTGTCACATACTTTTTCCAAACCTTCTCGCCTTGAACTCCGAGCAGTTGTTGCCAATTATCTTCATCCTGCTCAAATGTAATGTCTTCAAGAACATCATTGACAATACTAAAAGAGTAACCTTTACGCATTAGTAAGTCTTGAATCTTTTGCTTCACTTGTACTGGTGTTTTTTTCGTTTCAGTTCGTACAATTTTAGCTGCGAGCTGGCTGGCTAGTTTCACTTGCTCCTCATGACTGAATGTCTCAAGAATTTCATCTTGTAAATTTTTTTCGATTCCTTTTTTTACGAGATCTTGACGAATAGCCCGTGGTCCTTTTTTAGCTGTCGCTTTTTTCGTTTCAAACAGAGCCTTTGAATAAGCCTCATCATTTAAAAACCCATAAGACTTTAATTTTTGAATCGCTTCTAATATAACCGCTTCTCCAAATTCTAAATCAAGTAGTTTTTTCTTCACCTCATGCTCACTCCGCATTTGATAGGAAAGAAAATTAAGTGCTTTATTAAACGATTTACGAATTTCATCTTCATAAGCAATTTCTTCAATTTCAAACGTCTCTAACACTTTTCCTTTAGATAAGCCAAATTGAATAATGATTGCTTCATCTACTGGAAATGCATATTCTTCATTCAAGTATATATTGTATCGTTCTGGATTGTTTTTTTGACGCGCAATTTTTGTAATAACACGCATTCGACCACCCCTTATCTTACATCCATAGGTAGAAAGGCTTTCGCTCAATATGCTCTATTATACATCTTTTTCATTTGCCCCGCATTTCGGTATAGTAGAGTTAACGAAATTATAAGGAGGTATTTCTATGAAAGTCGTCATTTCAGGCGGTACCGGATTTGTAGGACAAGAGCTAACAAAACTATTAATCAGCGAAGGTCATAAAGTCGTCATTTTAACACGCAATGAATCAAAATATATTAATGACATACAGTATGTACAATGGTTAAAACATGGTTCACAACCTGAAAATGAGTTACATGATGTAGATGCCTTCGTCAATTTAGCTGGTGTTTCGTTAAATGAAGGACGTTGGACGAAACAGCAAAAGAAAGCTATTTATACCAGTCGTATGGATGCTACTCTAGAAATCGTTCGTATAATGGAAAATCTTATGCCGACACCTAAAGTTCTCGTGAATGCAAGTGCAGTTGGCATTTACCCTGCATCTACTGACACTTCGTATACTGAAAATAACAGCGATTTTGCAACTGACTTTTTAGGTCAAACAGTAAAGGATTGGGAACGTCATGCTTTGCGTGCAGAAAGTCTAGGTGTACGCGTAACACTTGCTCGCCTTGGCGTCATTCTAGGTAAAAATGGAGGTGCACTCCCAATGATGGTGCTCCCCTATAAATTTTACGTAGGAGGTACTGTAGGATCTGGTAAGCAGTGGCTATCTTGGGTACATGTAGAAGATGTTGCACGTGCGTTCTATTTTGCTTTACTAACAGAAGCCATAATAGGACCGTTTAATGTTACAGCTCCCGACCCACAACCTATGAAAACATTTGGCGAAACAATTGCAGCCGTTTTACAGCGCCCCCATTGGATGCCTGTCCCAAAGTTTGCAATGCAACTCGCTCTTGGCGAACAAAGTATACTTGTATTAGAAGGTCAACATGTACTACCGACAGTTTTAGAAAGCAATCAATTCATCTTTAAATATCCTCATTTAAAAAATGCACTAGAAAATCTTTTATAGCACATAACTTTATACTATTTGCGCATCCTAACGAAAAAGAGAGGGTGCGTTTTTTTATGTGGAAGCAACATCTACTTGGCGCTTTAATAGCACTAACAATGATTGCGGTAGTCGTCAGCGTGAATCCATACTTTGCGCTTGGTTCAAGTGAATATCATTGGGGCTTTAAGAAAGGAAAAAATGGCAAACCCGCTGAAGCTGGTGGACAGCTCGATCATTTACTCAACGAATATGGCGCCATATACAAAGGGAAGCCTGATGAAAAGGTTGTTTATTTAACTTTTGACAATGGTTATGAAAATGGTTTTACTGAAAGTATTTTAGATACGTTAAAAAAAGAAAATGCTCCAGCCACTTTCTTTTTAACGGGACATTATTTAAACAGTGCTACTGACCTTGTGAAGAGAATGGTGAAAGACGGTCATATTATTGGCAATCACTCTTTCGATCATCCTAATATGGCACGACTTTCGGAAGATGGCATGCGTGCAGAATGGAAAAAGTTCGACGGTCGCCTGCGTGAACTAACAGGTATCGAGCGTACTACTTATGCCCGGCCTCCAGAAGGCACTTTCAATGCCGAAGTGCTTGCTGTTGGTAATGCTGAAGGATATCGTCATATTTTTTGGTCAATTGCTTTTAAAGATTGGCTAAAAGATGAGCGTCGTGGTGCTGACTATGCTTATAATGCATTAATGGAGCAGCTTCACCCAGGGGCCGTAATTTTAATGCATACTGTAGCACAAGATAATGCCGAAGCATTACCGCGATTTATCACTGACGCTAAAGCAAAAGGATATACGTTTAAGTCAATAGATGATCTTGTTTTGGAATATGAAAATATCGATGTTCCTTTGCTTTCATCCACTCGTTAGTTATAATGAGGAAATGGAGAAAATCGAGTACTTGGCCCTCGCTTTAAAAGAGCGAGGGCTAAATACTGAATAACGATAAAGGACGTGGAAATTTTGACACAAGAAACAACAATGGAAGTCGGACAAAAATTCCCACTTTCAATTAAACGACTTGGGATTAACGGCGAAGGAGTTGGCTTTTACAAACGCAATGTCGTATTCGTCAAAGGCGCGATTCCAGGTGAAGAAATTACAGCACAAGTTACTAAAATACAACATAATTTTGCAGAGGCTGAAATTGTCACAATCCGTCAAGCTTCTGAGCACCGCCAAGAAGCCCCTTGCCCAGTCTACAACGATTGCGGTGGCTGCCAACTTCAACATATGACATATGAAAAACAACTTATTGAAAAACGCGATATCGTGATGCAAGCGTTAGAACGCTATGCAAAATCTTTAGCAGCAACAGTTGAAGTCCGCCAAACTCTTGGTATGGACAACCCTTGGAACTACCGCAACAAAAGCCAGTTCCAAGTTCGTAAAGAAGGTAAACGTGTCTATGCTGGCCTATTCTCAGAAGGTAGTAATAAGCTATTAAACATTAATGACTGCTTAGTGCAACATCCTATGACATCAAAAGTAACCGTTGCTACACGCAAAATTTTACAAAAATTAAATATTACAATATACGATGGTCGTACGCTTGAAGGTTTAGTACGTACAATTGTTGTGCGTACAGGTATCCATACAGGGGAAACACAAGTTGTCTTAGTAACAACACGTAAAGAGATTCCTCACCTAGCTGAACTACTTACACGCATTAAAAAAATCGATCCGTCTATCGTGTCGATTGCGCAAAATATTAATCGTGACAGATCTTCTCTTATTTTCGGCGAGGAAACAATTGTACTTGACGGTAAAGAAACGATTCATGAAGAACTCGGCGAACTAGCATTTGACCTTTCTGCACGTGCTTTCTTTCAATTAAATCCAATACAAACTGTTCATCTATATGATGAAATAAAAAAAGCAGCAGCATTAACTGGAGAAGAAACAGTTGTTGATGCATACTGTGGTGTCGGCACAATCGGATTATGGCTTGCAGATCAAGCGAAAGAAGTTCGTGGCATGGACATTATTCCTGAAAGTATTGAAGATGCACGCCAAAATGCACTCAACCACGGCTTCGAACATACAAAATATACAGTCGGTACAGCCGAATCTGTATTGTCACACTGGCAATTAGTAGGCTTCACACCAGATGTAATTACAGTTGATCCACCACGCACAGGTCTTGCACCTGAATTTATCCGTACCGTGCTAAAGCTAAAACCTAAGCGCTTTGTTTACACATCTTGTAATCCTTCTACACTAGCAAAAGATTTACAAGAATTATCGAAGCTTTATGATGTGGAGTACATTCAACCTGTGGATATGTTTGCACAGACGGCGTTAGTTGAGTGTGTCGCTAAGTTAGTGTTAAAAAAATAATTGTAGATTTTCTTTTCATCTGCATTGGCATCACGCTCTAACTTGATTTCCCTTTCTTTTTTCTATATAATAATTTATTAGGTGCCAAACCTACGTGGCATGTACTTTAATAGTTTTGCCACACCAGAAAATGCCATACAGCACGGATTTGCTGGGCGTTTTTTGTTTTATGAGCGGGTGGATGAGCCCCGCTCTTTTTATTTTTCATACAAAAGCGACCACGACATTCACGTCATGGTCGCTTCTTTTTATATTTTTGAGTCTGCATAACTTCTCCTTCTGGAACATTTATACTAAGCAAAGACAACAAAAGCCCTAACGCTCACCACATGTGATTTGACGTTAGGGCTTTACACTATACTTATATCCATTTCATTTTGTATAAACACGAATTTCGGCTAGCCTTCAGCCGGCAACTTGTTTAAACTCCCTCCTTTTCGAGTTAGAGTTAGAGTTTTTTAACCTTTCCTTCAATCAGCTCCTTTTGTTTTCTTAATACAACATTAACACACAGTTTCAATATTGTAAATATTCTGATTATTAAATTTACAAAATAATTATTATGACCTATATATCTGCCTATACATTGAAATTCCACATTAAATCCGCTACTATGTAATTGATGAAATGAGGTGTACACATGTCAAACCCAATTACTGATAAAGAGCAGCAGGTTGTCTATTTAAAAGAACGTCTTGAAATTTTCTTAAATGTTTTAGATGCAATTGATCCTGAATCAACTGAACTCGAGGACATTGACCGCCTTATTCAAATGATGGACGATTTAGAAGACAAGATGGAGCAATTTAATGCTCGTGAACAATAATCTCGAACTTACTTTTTGAAGATACGCAAATTGGCTGGCGCTAATTTGCGTTTTTCACTTTAATTACACACCTTTAATTTCCATTTAAGTAATTAAATCTTTCTATCTTCCTTGTAGTGTTGTACTCTTTTTTTCATTAGTTTAAAAGGGTATAATGTAATGTGGAAATAATCAATTATTTAATGGGGGGCAACACTAATGAATTTGCAAAATTTGGAGAAAAGTCTTTACGATTTAATTACCGAAACATCTACGAACTTACCAAAAGACGTTCGTCGTGCTATCAAAAAAGCTAAGGAAGCTGAAAGCGCTGGCACACGTGCTGCAATGAGCTTAGATACAATTTCAAATAATATTGCAATGGCAGAAACAAATGTATCACCAATCTGCCAAGATACAGGTTTACCAACATTCAAAATTTACACTCCTATTGGCGTAAACCAATTAGAAATTAAAGCAGCTATCAAAAAAGCAATTGCTGCAACTTCTGCTGATGCTAAATTACGTCCAAATGCAGTGGATTCATTAACTGGTGAAAACAGCGGTAACAACCTTGGAGAAGGTTTACCTGTTATGAAGTTTGAGCAATGGGAAAACGATTACATTACGATTAAACTAATTCTTAAAGGTGGCGGCTGTGAAAACAAAAACATCCAGTATAGCCTTCCAACAGAACTTGATGGTCTTGGGCGTGCCGGGCGTGACTTAGACGGTATCCGTAAATGTATCCTTCACTCTGTATACCAAGCACAAGGACAAGGTTGTTCAGCAGGTTTCATCGGAGTTGGTATCGGTGGCGACCGTTCTTCAGGTTATGACCTTGCAAAAGAGCAATTATTCCGTCATGTAGAAGATACAAACCCACATGCAGAGCTTGCTAAATTAGAAGACTATGTAGTAGAAACAGCAAACACATTTGGCATCGGAACAATGGGCTTCGGTGGTGAAGCAACTTTACTTGGTTGTAAAATCGGTGTAATGCACCGTATCCCTGCTTCATTTTACGTGTCTGTAGCATATAACTGTTGGGCATACCGTCGTATGGCGATTGACATTAACCCTGAAACAGCCGAAATCATCAAGTGGCACTATCAAGATGGAGAAAAAATCACGTTCCAAGACGATCAAGTTGCGGCAGCAGAGGAAACTTCAACTGATGTAGTAGAACTTACTGCACCTATTACTGAAGAACAAATCCGTGCTCTAAAAGTGGGAGACGTTGTATCGATCACTGGTCGTATGTTCACTGGCCGTGACGCAATCCACCATCATTTAATGAGCCACGATGCACCAGTAGACCTTAACGGACAAGTTATTTATCACTGTGGTCCAGTAATGGCAAAAGATGCTGAAGGTAATTGGACAGTGAAAGCTGCTGGTCCAACAACTTCAATTCGTGAGGAGCCATACCAAGGTGACATCATGAAAAAGTTCGGTATCCGTGCTGTTATCGGTAAAGGTGGTATGGGACCAAAAACTCTGAAAGCTTTAGGCGAACACGGCGGTGTTTACTTAAATGCTATCGGCGGCGCAGCTCAGTACTACGCAGATTGCATTAAAGGCGTAGACGGCGTTGATTTAATGGAATTCGGTGTTCCAGAAGCAATGTGGCATTTAAACGTTGAAGGTTTTACAGCGGTAGTTACAATGGACTCTCACGGGAATTCATTACACGCTGATGTAGACAAATCTTCATTAGATAAATTATCTAAACATGCAGAACGCGTATTTTAATTAAAACCTAAATACTTCAGCTCTGATGAAACCATTTCAACTACAGCCATACATCGTTGTTGACTATAAAAAACAATAGAATATGTGAAACGGAATAAGTGCTCTCACTGCACTTATTCTTTTTTTTCTATAAAATTCACTTATCCCTTTCAATTGCAAAAGCTCTTTGTTATAATAATTCTAAATAAGGGGATTGATTTACCACAATGTTAAAAAACCTTAGAAAGCCATACAAATAGCTTAATAATAGGTTTTTGATACTGATTATCATTATCAGGAGGGATTCTAGTGAATGAAACTAAACGAGAAAATGTTAGTTTAATTGATAAAACGAAAGAACATGGTGAATTAATAGCTGCACTAATTGCAGGATTGTTCATTTTATTAGCTTGGCGACTTGATTCAAGTGGGCAAATTACCGCATCTACATTATTGTATTTAATCGCCTTTTGTGTTGGAGGCTTCGCTAAGGCTAAGGAAGGAATAGAAAAAACAATAGCTGAGAAAAAATTGAATGTTGAACTTTTAATGGTGCTTGCTGCTATTGGTTCTGCTATCATCGGTTATTGGACTGAAGGAGCTATTCTTATCTTTATATTCGCTATTAGCGGTGCATTAGAAACGTATGCGATGAATAAAAGTCATCGTGAAATTTCAGCTCTTATGAATTTACAACCTGAGGAAGCTTGGCTAGTGCGTGGTGGCTTCGAGCCTATGAAGGTGGCAGTTTCTAGTTTAAAAATCGGTGATCACCTCCTTATTAAACCTGGCGAACTAGTACCCGCAGATGGTGTCATTTTTAAAGGGCTAACTTCCATTGACGAATCCGCTATTAGCGGAGAGCCTTTACCTGTTTCAAAAGAAAAGGGTGACGAGATTTTTGCTGGGACAGTAAATTTAAATGGTGCTATCACTATGGAAATGACGAAGGCAAGTAGTGAAACTTTATTCCAAAAAATCATTACACTTGTGCAAAGTGCACAAAGTGAAAAGTCCCCTTCTCAACAATTCATCGAAAAATTTGAAGGAACTTATGTGAATTTCATTCTAATAACTGTTGCCCTTATGATGTTTTTACCGCACTTTTTACTCGGATGGGATTGGACAACAACATTTTACCGCGCAATGGTATTACTCGTAGTTGCATCACCATGTGCGCTCGTAGCTTCTATTATGCCTGCAACACTTGCAGCAATCTCGAATGGGGCTAAAAGCGGTGTGTTATTTAAAGGTGGGCTTCATTTAGAACATTTGAGTGTATTAAAAGCACTTGCAGTCGACAAAACCGGGACATTAACACAAGGGAAGCCGATTGTTACAGATTTTATCGTTCGCGATGATTTAGACCTTTCTGCAACACTTGCTACTTTAGCCGGAATCGAAGGTCAATCCAACCATCCACTTGCTCAAGCTATTACTTCCTATGCTAAACAGCAAGGCATTAAAACTTTTGCACAAGCTACGATTGAAGATATCCCAGGTTGGGGTATAAAAGCACAAGTTCAAAACATGGACTATCTTGTTGGTAAGCCTGATTTTGTTGGCATTGAAGAAGCCGAGGCATTCGCTAATAGCACCCTTTCACGTTTAGCTTCTGAAGGAAAAACTGTTATTTTCCTTCGTGACGACCAAGGTATCGCCGCTCTAACCGCTTTAAAAGATACTGTACGCGATGAAGCAAAAAAAGCAGTCGCATTACTAAAAGAGCTCGGTATAAATGTTGTCATGTTAACTGGTGATAATGAGAAAACTGCTAAAGTGATCGCTACCGAAGCAGGAGTAACTAAATATGTTGCTGAATGCTTACCTGAAACAAAAGTATCCGAAATGAAGAAACTCCTTTCTACTTATCGCTATGTTGGCATGGTTGGCGATGGCATTAATGATGCACCGGCGCTGGCTACTGCAACTACTGGTATTGCTATGGGGGAAGGCACTGACGTAGCACTAGAAACAGCCGATGTTGTCTTAATGAAAAACGACTTATCCAAAATCGCTTACGCTGTTCGATTATCACGTAAAATGCAGCGCATCGTGAAGCAAAATATTATTTTTTCGATTAGTGTCATTACATTATTAATAGCTTCAAATTTCCTTCAAGTAGTTGATTTACCATTCGGTGTACTTGCCCATGAAGGAAGTACAATTCTCGTAATCCTAAACGGGTTACGGATGTTAAATAGAAATGTCTAGGGCCAACACGATGTTGGTCACAAAGGAGTCGCACAGCCTCCACTTCAATCAACTAGCATTTTTAAGTTAATTGGCACTTTATGCCCTGTAATATACACAATACTCAAGAGATCTAATCATAGGTATATATTGATACAAAAGAATTCGCCCACAGAAATTAAGGGGGCGAATTTTTTGTTTTAAAATTTTAATAATTGCGCATTTTCATTTGTTTCTTTTTCAACTTTGCTTTTGTCCTTTTTTGCATCGCAGCATTTAATAGACCACCAAAAATGAGTATCATTCCTGTGAAATACAGCCATAACATTAAAATAATGACGCCGCCTATGCTGCCGTACGTAGCTGAATAATTCCCAAAATGATTTATATAAAAGGAAAATCCATACGTCAGGACAAGCCACGCAATAGTTGAAAATAACGTACCCGGCCAAACACTATACAAATTTAAACGCGGATCCGTATTCGGTACAAGCCAATACAAACTATATAATACTAAGAAAATTAAAATTGGTGGCATTGTCCATCTAATATTATGCCACAGTATTATAAAACTCTCCTCTACACCGATAAACGAAAACATAATCATCCCTATTTGTTGACCAAATACCGGTAAAACAAGAGCAATTGCAATGACGCAGACAAGAGCAATCGTAAATACTAATGAAAGCACCCAATCGAATATACCTCGTCTCCCTTTCGTATCATAAGCCGTATTTAATGCTCTCATTAAAGCATTGATGCCTTTAGACGCAGACCAAATTGTTGCTAAAACCCCTATAGATAATAATCCACCATTGCGGCTAGTCAGTATTTCCGCTAATGTACTTTCAATAAATCCATAAACGCTCTCCGGCATAACATTTTGTAAAAAATCATAAATTTGTTCCACTTGAAGATTTAAAAATGGTAGTAATGTTACTAAGAAAATTAGTAGTGGAAAAAATGATAACAGAAAGAAAAAAGCCAATTGAGCCCCTAAAGCCGTTACATCTACACGCTTTACATTTAACATCAAATCTTGGACAAATCCTTTTGTCGTAGACATATCAATTTGCGCTTCATCTGGTGTAATAATAGATTTCACAAACGTTAGCACCGTTTTCGGAGTGTTTTTTATCTTACTCACATATCATCCTCCACCTATTTTCTTGTCTACTCTTTTTCCAACATAGAATCAGCTGATTTTGTATCACTCATCACGCTCTGTACAGTTGTAGGTGAACCTATCACTTCCTCTATCTTCTCTGCAAACATTTCTACATTCTCTGTTGCATTTTCATATAACGTTTGCGCTGCTTCTACTTTTTCTTGAATAAGCTGCTGTAATTCCTCACGATTTGCTGCATAATACGAAATTGTATTTGTAACCCTCTTTGTTGTTTCAATTGTTTTTTCTCGCGTTGTACGATCTAACATACTAAGCGCCGCTCCTACAGCAGCACCTACGATAACCGATGCTAATAATTTGCTTCGTGCCATGTAAATCCCTCCTACTTCTCTTCTTAATAATTCCCCTTTTTCACAGCAAATAAACCGCCTGTCCCCTTCATTTTACCTAATTATGGTTGACAATTAAAGCAATGTTCAATTATTATAGTTGACAATTATTTTATTCAATGAAATGATATTTGCGTATACTACGAAAGGTAGGGATAAATATATGGACTTATCAACACCAACAAAAGAAAATGTTGTTTATATGGTTGAGCAGATGAAAGATAAACTACGCATGGTAAATGTTGATGCTATGAAATCAGATAACTTCAGTGAATCAAATTACGAGGACTTAGTTTATTTATATGAAATGGTCATGAAGCGCGATTCCTTCAGCCCAAGTGAAATGCAAGCAATTGTTGCAGAGCTTGGTTCATTACGAAAATAGTTGATGAAATTTCAAAAAGCTACTAGTTTAGAGTTAGACTCTATCGCTAGTAGCTTTTTTTCATTGACCGACAGTCGCAGATGAACCATCTTCCGCTACAAGTGGTTGGATTAACACTTCTACACGGCGATTTTTCGCTCTTCCTTCAGTCGTGTCATTCGGTGCAATGGCTTTGTATTCGCCATCTCCTTTTGCACTAAAATGTCTTGGGTCTAAATTTTCATTACTACTTACTAAAACTTTTAGGAAGCTTGTAGCACGCATAACTGATAATTCCCAGTTTGATGCAAATTCAGAACCTGATTGTGGTACGTTATCTGTATGTCCTGTAACTATAATGCTACGTACAGGGTCTGACACTAGTACGTTTGCAAGCTCTTTCGCAACCGGTATATATTCGGGCTTTATAGTAGCTTTACCCGGATCAAATAATACGCTATCACGAATAGTGAGAAGCAAACCTCCCTCTGTCATTTCTGTAGCAAACTGACCTTCCATTTCATTAACCGCGATGAATTCTTCGACACTTGCTTTAATCTCAGCTAACTCCTGTTGGTCTTGTAAATAAGCAGAGTTTTGCTGCTCTGTTGGATCTTGATCATTTGGTGTCGGATTAGGAGTCGGCACCGGTGATGGCTCCTCTAAAAAGCTTGTACCACCATCAAATACTTGATTGAATACTACTGACATTTGCTCTAGTTTTTCTTGGTCAACGTTACTCGAAGCAAATAATACAATAAATAACGCAAGTAAAAGCGTTAAAATATCCGCATATGGTACTAACCAGGATTCATCGATATGTTCTTCATGCTTTTTCTTTTTAGCTCTCTTTGCCAAGGCCACCCGCCCCGCTTTCACTCGTAATTTGACGACGTTCTTCCATCGTTAAATACGAAGATAATTTTTGCTCGATGACACGTGGCGCTTCCCCTTCTAAAACAGACAGGATGCCTTCAATCATCATACGCTTTTGCTTAACTTCTAGTGCAGACTTACGCTTTAATTTATTCGCAAATGGATGCCATAAAACATAGCCTGTAAAAATACCTAGTAAAGTTGCTACGAAGGCTGCCGAAATGGCATGTCCTAACTTATCAATATCATTCATATCTTTTAATGCTGCAATTAAACCGATTACCGCACCAAGTACCCCAAGTGTTGGAGCATATGTACCTGCTTGAGAGAAGATTCCAGCACCACTTGCATGACGCTCTTCCATGGCCTCTACTTCCTCCGTTAAAACGTCGCGGATATAATCTGCATTTTGTCCATCAATTGCTAGCGTTAGACCATTCTTCAAGAACGGATCTTCTATTTCTGATGCCTTACTTTCTAAAGCTAACAAACCTTCTCGACGAGCTAAGTCAGCCCATTGTGAAAACATCTGAATAATTTCGATGTCATTCGCTAGTTTAGTTTCTTTAAACAAAATTTTGAATAACTTAGGAACGCGTAATAATTCCTTCTTTGGGAAAGCAATTGTAACAGCTGCAATTGTACCGAAAATAATGATTAGGATAGCAGCTGGGTTTACAAGTGCGTCCACACCTACTCCTTTAAGGTACATACCAACTAACAACGAGACAAAAGCGATAATTACCCCTACTAATGATGTTATGTCCATTTTAGAACCTCCAAATCTTTGTAATCCATATTTCCATACTTAATTTTCATATTTTTTCAATTATATTGTATAGTATATATGTATTTCACTATTATATCGACGGAATAAATGCTTTTTCTTCTATTTTTGACGATATTTGATTATATTGAATTAAAAATAGTACACTAATTCGTACTTATTCGAGAGGAGTTATGATTTTGTCATCACATTTTGATACAAATTTACTACGTTACGCCGAGCTTGCTGTAAAAGTAGGTGTTAATATCCAGAAAGAGCAATACTTATATATAAGTTGTTCGACCGATACACTTGATTTTGTCCGTTTAGTTACTAAAATCGCCTATGAAAATGGCGCTAAACAAGTTTTCGTAGATATTTCCGATGATATTATTACTCGTTCACGTTATGAAAGTGCAACGCTACAATCATTTGAATTTTTCCCGCCGTGGAAAGTACAGGAGCGCGAATGGCTTGCCGAACAAGGTGCAGCCTTTATGAGTATCGTTTCTCAAAGCCCCGATTTACTAAAAGGTATTGAGGCAACTAAAATTGCCACTTTCCAAAAGTCATCTGGCCAAGCATTAGCAAAATACCGCCGCTATGTCCAATCTGACAAATTTAGTTGGACAGTTATCGCTGCACCGTCTGAGCATTGGGCAGCAAAAGTATTTCCAAATCTACCTAAAGAACAACAAATCCCTGCCTTATGGGAAGCAATCTTCAAAGCTACTCGCTCTGATTTAGATGATCCTATCACAGCTTGGGAGCAACATAATGACCTTTTACATGAAAAAGTAAACTATTTAAATGCAAAACAATACAAAAAACTTCACTATACTGCACCAGGAACTGATTTAACTATCGAATTACCTACAGGGCATCTATGGTGTGGCGCAAGTAGTAATAACGAGCAAGGTGACTCCTTTATGGCGAATATGCCGACTGAGGAAGTTTTTACAGCACCCCTTAAAACAGGAGTTAATGGCTATGTTTCTAGTACGAAGCCATTAAGCTACGGTGGTAATATTATTGATAACTTTAAAATTTCATTTGAAAATGGTCGCATTACGGATGTGCAAGCAGAACAAGGCGAAGATATTTTAAAATCGCTTATAACGGCGGATGATGGCGCACAGTATCTTGGTGAAGTGGCGTTAGTCCCACATCAATCACCTATTTCACAATCTGACTTACTTTTCTATAACACATTATTTGATGAAAATGCTTCAAACCATTTAGCTATCGGTAGTGCTTATGCATTTTGTCTTGAAGGCGGTAAAACAATGTCTACCGACGAACTAATACAACATGGTCTGAATCAGAGTATTACACATGTTGATTTTATGATTGGCTCTGCACATATGAACATTGATGGTCTGACACAAGATGAAAATCATGAACCAATCTTCCGAAATGGAAACTGGGCATTTTAACATTAATTTCATAGAAAGTTCATATTTTTTCTTATTAACTGTGGAATCTTTTGGTTTCCAATAAAATAGGCTTACTTTTACCTATCGAACTATTGTATACTTTGGATATAATAGAATTTGATTATTTACAAGAGAGGGGTATTTCTATGTTTTTAACAACTGTTCTTGGTTTCTCAGTGGTTTTATTAATCGGACTAGCATTTTTCATTCACTACCTACGTGTAGGTTTAGATTCTTCTTCTTCAGTTATCGTAGACCCAAAACCAAAAGACCAATTTTAATACTCACTAAAGCAGCTACCCCTGTAGCTGTTTTTTTTGCCCAACTTAGGCTGATTCCCCATTAACTATAACTGTTTCAGCAAACTATTTTAATGACAATAATGCTCTTTTTTTTAAAAGAATTGCGCGAAAATTGACATTATTGTTTGCATATTCACATTTTTGCAATACAATATCTTTTGTAAGGAAAGGGGTAATTTTCATGTCAATGCTAAAAGAGATTTTAAATTTTAACGATACATTTGTAGAAGATAAAAAATACGAACCATTTATTACGACAAAGTATCCAGATAAACATATTGTCGTTTTATCATGCATGGATACTCGGCTCGTAGAATTATTACCTAAGGCGATGAATTTAAGAAATGGCGATGTAAAGATCGTAAAATGCGCCGGTGCTTTAATAAGCCATCCATTTGGTGCTGTTATGCGTAGTCTGCTCGTAGCAGTTTATGAGCTACAGGCAGATGAAGTCTATGTAGTTGGTCATTACGACTGCGGTATGAGCGCTGTAGATCCTGAATCTATGCTATCTAAAATGGTTGAGCGCGGTGTTAGTACCGAAACGATTAAAATGATGGAGTACTCTGGAATCGATTTAAAAGATTTCCTACGTGGATTCGGTGATGTGGCAACAAGTGTGATGAAAAGTGTTGATACCATTCGCAATCACCCTCTAATGTTAAAAAGTATTCCTGTTCATGGTCTTGTTATTGACCCTAACACAGGCCGTCTTGATTTAATCGCAGACGGTAACAGACCATAACTTGATAATTATTAAAGGAGGAGAAAATAAGGTATCCCTATTTTCTCCTCCTTTTTTACTTTATAGACTTGTTCGTTCATTATTTCGTGAAAAGTCCTCTAGTAGCTGAGCATACATATAATGATCTTCCCAAACGCCGTTAATGTACAATAATTTCCGTAATAACCCCTCTCGCTTAAAGGAAGCTTTTTCGAGTACACGAATAGAAGCTTCGTTCGTCGGGGCTACATACGCTTCTACGCGATGTATATCCACTTGTTCAAAGGCAAACTTCACTACGAGTTGCACTGCCTCGGTTACAATCCCTCTACCCACATAATTTTGATCCATTGCGTAGCCTACAAAAGCACTTGAATACGGCATTCTTTTGATAGCATAAAGTGCAATATGACCTATTAGCCTCTCTGTACCAAGCTCATAAATGCCAAATGTATATTCCCGCTTCATCTGCTTTAGCTGTAAGCTTTCTAAAATCTTTCTATATTGTGTATCCACTGTATAATAGTCTGGCCGATGTAGCGGCTCATACGTTGACCAAAAGTATTTATTGCGACTGACAAGACCGGTTAAACTTTGAGCATCTTTTCCTTGAAATGTTCGAATATAGCATTTACTTCCCTCTACTGAAACCACATTCTCACCCTTCTTTAATAAAGAGTTCCAAATTTTCCACATCATACTTCACACAAGCCTTCCAATAATCGTAAATAGTTATTTTAATTGTATGTAAAAAAGGAAGGTGTGACAACTAATTACAAAAATTAATTATCACATCTTCCACTTATTGTGTTACATTTTCAGTCTTTGCTTTTTCCTCATGTTCAGCTGTTGCTTCGAATGTATTTGTTAAATTCAATCCCCGCTTCTTTGCTTCACGTTCGATATGTGCTAACGTTTCTTTTAACACTTGTACACGTGCATGCTTCTTATCATTTCCTGGCACAATAATCCAAGGTGCATTTTTCTCATCTGTTTGTTCAAACATCTCGTTTGCAGCCTCCACATATTGTGGTGACTTCCCTCGATTCCGCCAATCTTCTTCTGTCAGCTTCCATGCCTTATATGGATCTTCTTTACGCTCATTAAAACGTTTTAACTGCTCGTCATCGGAAACATGTAACCAAAACTTCATGACAATATAATCGCCATCCGTTAATAATTTTTCAAAATTGTTTATCTCTTCATACGCTCTCGACCATTCACTTTTTGTCGCAAACCCTTCAATACGTTCTACAAGGACACGCCCATACCATGAACGATCAAAAATCGCAATTTGACCACGCTGTGGCAGTTTTCGCCAAAATCTATGTAAATAACTATAACGAAGTTCATGTGGCTGTGGTGCAGCTATAGGATGAACGATATAACCACGTGGATCCACTCTTTCAATTAATCGTTTAATTGCACCGCCTTTTCCAGCAGCATCCATACCTTCAAAGACCAAAATTAGTCCAATTTTATTGTTTAGTAAAAACTGTTGTGCATTTAACATTTCATACTGGAGTACTTTTAATTTCTTTTTATACATTTTCTTATCTAGTTCAATTGTTAGATCTAAATCGTTCAAATTTTTCGCCATTAAATAACACTCCTTCTCTTTACTTACTATTATCTTACTAAACATATCCGTAAATTGGTATACCAATGGAAAATGTATGTAATTTGTTATAAACAGTCGAATACATCTGTTATTTTTTCGTATATAATAGAATTTGTGTCGCAAAGGTATTCCATGGGTTTACTCTATTTTCACAATGTTACTTCGTAGGAAGGGAGAGGAAATTATGCCTCAATTTATTTTCATGACAATTACTTTCATTGTCTCACTCATCCTAACCTTTTCATCCTATTTCATAAAAATCAACGGGCTCTCTGCACTGGATATTACAAATCGTTTTCCAGTAATGGTGACACCTATTAACCTTAGTTACGTTATTTGGATTGTTATTTATGTGTTACTCGGTTATTGGTTAGTAATGAATTTTAAAATACGTGCTACTAAAAGCACTCTATCCGCACAGCAAATGGTGTTATTTGGGGTAGTGAATATTTTACAAATGTTCTTTATTATCGCCCGACATCAGCAGCAATTTGCTGTAGCATTAGCTATACTTGCCCTATTATTATTGTGCTTATTTACGCTTTACAACACGTATTCTTTAAGCAATAATGCGATGATAGGACGCATGCCTATTTCGATTTACTTTGCTTGGTCTACTTTTTTATTCATCACAAATATTAGCTTTACTTTAACATCTTATGAGTGGGACGGTTTGGGATTAAGTAATCCTTTATGGGCTGTTATTTTATTAACATTAGGCACAGCCATTGCGCTCCATATCCGCTTCCATCATTTCGATATTGCGTACCCAATAGTATTCATTTGGAGCTATATTGGCATCGCGCTGCATAATGGCTTCGATGAGCTACTAGTTACAACTGCCTCACTATTTTTATGTGGCGTAATGATTGTCGGTATTTTTTTCATCAAAAAAAATCCTGCTTACCAAAAATAATGGTTTGCAGGATTTTTTCTTGAAATTTATTCCTCGTCTAATGATGTTAAAATGATTGGTTTGTCTTTTGTAACGATAATCGAGTGTTCGATTTGTGCAACTAATGATTTGTCTGGTGTTACAAAAGTCCAGCCATCACCTAATTCAACGATATGCTCTGCTTTAGCTGATATAAAGGGCTCAACCGCAAGCACCATACCTTCTTTCATAATCGTCGTATCCCAAGCATCATAGTAGTTCAATATATGGCTTGGTTCCTCATGCAATGATGTTCCTAAGCCATGACCTGTTAAGTTCATAATGACTGTTAAATCATTTGCATATGCTTCACGTTCAACAGCTTTGCCAATCTGGTTTAACTTTGAACCAGCTTTAACTTTCGTCATCGCACGCTCAAAGGCACTTTTGGCAACGCGACAAAGCTTTTCTTTATCTTCATAGCCTTCACCAACAACAAATGAAATACCTGTATCCGCAAAGTAACCGTTTAAAGAACCCGATACGTCGATATTTACAATGTCCCCCTCTTGAATAACACGGCTACCAGGTATACCATGTGCAACTTCCTCATTAACACTAATGCAAGTGTAGCCTGGGAAATCATATTCTGCCTTCGGACCAGAAACAGCACCCGCTTCTGCAAACAAACGACCACCAAGTTCATCTAACTCAAGTGTTGTCACACCTGGTTTTGTAGCAGCTTTCATCGCCTCGCGAATTTCAGCAACTATACGTCCTATTTTTTTAAAAGCTTCAATTTCTTCTTGTGTTTTTACAATCATTTAAAACGTCCCTTTCCTTCAATATCTACACTATAATATATCACATGTGCCTTAGAATGTTGACATATACATACGAGTTGTTTGTTGGGTGGTCTTGAGACGGGCTATCGGCGCTTCTCACCCACTAACTCCTCTACAGGATATTCACAATCATCATTTTCCACACCTAAAAAAAACATCCGCACATTTGTACGGATGTTTTTGGATTTATACTTTTCTTTTCATTAAATGTGGTGCAGATGTAAATAAAAGCACACAAACTACTGCTGTTAAAATTGTTGCCGGTAGCATATACGTTCCGTTGTACACCAATGAGAAGATATAGGGATTTTCCCCCGCAGGTGCAAAGAATACTATTCCCGCTAATGAATGAGACAGGTAACGTAAAGTGCCTCCCAGTACTGTACCAACAACAATATATATCGTCATTTTCTTTTTATCCAAGTTTGCCGCCGCTTCTAATACTGGCTTACGTACAACCGCCGCTAAGCCAACTGCGGTAAACGCCACACCGTAGTCTAGTAAAGCTTGGAACCAGTGCACGATATAACCACCAAGCATTCCCTGCATAACACCAAGTAGTAGGCCAGTTGTTAACCCTGCACTAATTCCCCAGCGAAAAGCAATTAATACAATCGGCACCATGACAAGGCTAACCGAACCACCATTTGCCCCTATTTTAATTGATACTTGATCGAGCACAAACCCCACCGCCGCGAAAATTGCAATTTCCACTAGCATTAATAATCTTTTTTTGTCCATACTATTATTCTCTCCTTTGTTCCGATGTAGGATACAAGAGAAGGAATAGAAATCTATTATTTTCGATATTAACTCGTTCTGGCACAATATAAAAAACGATGCCAGGACAGAGCCTCACATCGTTAAAGTGTCGGTTTCTATCCACAATCCCTACGCAAGCGTTAACTTACAGGTTCAAAGAGTAAAGGCATTTCGTGCCCAATCTCAGCCAACATCATCGGCTCCCCTTGTGGTCAATACATCTTATTTTTATTAGAACATTCTTAATTATAGGCAATTTAGCGTATTAAAACAACTCTATTTTTCGCAACTCAATTGAAACCTTTTACCACCGCCACTCGTAAAACAATAAAAGGAGTGAACTACCTTATGGAAAACAATAAAGTTTTATCCGCTTTAAGCTATATTAGTATTTTTTTCGCACCACTAATTATTCCTATAATCATTTTTTTAGTATCCAAACAACAAGATGTAAAACACCATGCTAAACGTGCCTTATTATCACATCTCATCCCAACTGTCATCGGCATTCTATTCTTTATTGGCTTTATCATTACAACTACATCGATGACATTTACATTGAACGCTGGAACAACAACGCAAGGTGATTTTACCTTTGTTTGGTTCTTGGCTGCTTTCGCAATTTATTTACTAATTTCTCTTGGTATTACGATTTGGAATATTGTGCAAGCCGTAAAAGTGATGCGCTAGTATTATTATTTCCACGTAAAAGTGTAATACTATAGTAATAACAAGTAATTTAAGGAGTTGTTCATAATGAAAGTAACGAAAGTCGTAAAAACAGCTATCAAATTCGCACCCATCGTACTACCAATAGTAAAAAAAATAATTGACTCTAAAAAAGGCAAACCAACAACTCGCCACAAATGAATGAAAAAGGAGTATTCCAGCCATCTTCGGCTTATGAGAATACTCCTTTTATTTATTTTACTTCAAAATACGTTTTGCTATGACCACTTAATGTTTTTTCGACATGAAGCACCGCTGGCATTGCTGCTTTTAATTCTGCTACATGCGAGATAACACCTATCATACGCCCCGAATTTTGTAGGTCAATTAATGTATCAATTGCTTTATTTAATGCTTCTTCATCAAGTGATCCAAAACCTTCGTCTATAAACATCGTGTCAATACGAATATTGCCTTGGAAGCTTTGAATGACATCTGCCATTCCAAGTGCTAAGCTCAATGACGCATTAAATTTCTCGCCACCTGATAATGATTTAACATCTCGAATTTGGTCCGTATATGCATCATATACATCCAAGCCTAGACCACTTTGCTTTGCATGCTTTTCTAAACGATCTGAACGACGAAGCTCAAATTGACCATTCGACAAATGCTGTAATCGAATATTTGCAGCTACCGTAATTTGCTCTAAATAACTAATTTGAATGTATCGTTCAAATGAAATTTTCTTTGCATTTTGACCATTAAGCAACGAATAAAATTAATTTACGCGACCCGCTTCAATTTCTAGTTCAGTAATTTCCTTACTCGCTTCATTTATTTTCACTAAATATTGTGCACAAGCCTCTTCATAGCCTTTAACACGATTTAGCATTTCAAATGCGTGTTCATATGTTTGCTTCAAAGTGAGTAAGTTCGCTTCCTTTTCGGATAAATCTTGCTTCACTTGTCCGGCAAGTAATTTTTCGCCATCTTCAATTTGCACCTTCACAGCATGCAATTGTTGTTCATATTGTTGACAAGCTTCTCGTAGTGCTGTAATTTGTGAAGCGCTTCGTTTACTTGCATCATACAATGCGTAATTCTCAAAACCTGCCGCCTTCATACTTTCCGTAAATTCATCACGTTTGTTATTTAACTTTTCTTCGATTTCTTTAAATGCTTCAGCCGTTAAAGCCCATGCTGATTGCGCTACACTTGATGCCTCTTTTGCCTGCTGTAATTGTTCTTGTGCATTTTGCCATGCTTTTTGCAGAGCATCTTTTCGAGCTACAATATCTTGAATGGCTTGCTGCAACGCTTGTAATGTTTGCACGTTTTCAGGTATATGGTTTTGCTGCTCTACTAATACAGCTTGCTTCTGTGCTAACTGACTGCCCATCGCTTGATAATTACGTTCATGCTCGTTTTGCTGCGTTTTCATATTTTCAAGTGCTTGCAGTTGTTCTTTTAACTTTCCACGTAATGGTGGTAATTGCTCATTGACCTTTTTCAAAGTCATGACACGCTCCTCTAGTTCATGTAGAGATGCTGTTAAAGAAGCTTGCTCTTCTACTGTAATAACGAGCGTCTCTAGCTGTACAGTAGCTTCTTGCAATCGTTCCTTTGCATGCTGTAAGTTTGCCTCAATTCGGTAATAGGTCTGCTCTGTGCCATGTGCCTTTAGCTTTAATGCTTCGAGCTCCTGCTCATCCACAATTGTTATTTGTTCTGTGTGCACATCATTATGTGTTGTACTGCCACAAACTGGACATGGCTCTCCTTCTACAAGCTTAGCCGCTATAATACTTACCTGATTCGTGAGCCAACTTTGTTCTAATTGCTTAAATGCTCGCTGTGCACTTGCATTATTTTCTATCGCTTCTGCTAATAAAAATTGCTGCTGTTGAATCACTTTTTCATGCTGCGCATACTGTTGCAATGCCGTTACCTGCTCGCGAATAAGTGGTAACTTTTCTAAATAGGATTCATACGGTTGAAGCTGTTTCTCACTGTCTTCAACTTTTTTTGCCGTTTCATCATATGCTAGTTTTTGTCTTTCTACTTGCTGCTGCGCGCCCTCAAGTAGTTTTTTCAGCTGACTCGTTTGCTGTTCAAGTGCTATAACCTGCTGTCTGCTTTGCTCGAATGCCTCAAAAGTCGGTAAAAGTGACTTGAATTGCAATTCTTGTTGCAAGGCATCTTGACGATCCTGCTCTTTGCTTTCTTCAGCTATATATTGTTGTTGCGCCTGTTGCTCTTTTACTAGCGCCTGTTCTTTTGTCTGAGTTGCTTTCTTAAATGTCGCATCTTTTACATCCTGCTCTGCTCGTAAATCTTTACATTGCTGTTCAAAAATGATGAGTGCATTTGCCTTTTCAGCCACTACTATTTCATCTTTTTTCGCATCAAAATGAGCCTTTTGTTGTTGCAAGGCTTGTAATTGATGGATGCGCTTTTCTTGTTCTTCAAACTGCTGATTTAACGCTTTGGCGGCACTAAACTGTTGCTGTTCTTTATGATGAAGTGCGTATACCTCATCATAGCGCTGTTGCTCGGCTACTATACTTTGTGCATAAAAGGTCTGCTCATCTTCTAGGGCGGCCATTAGTTGATACATATTGTCTGTGTTATTAGCAATACATTCAAATAAGGCTGATGGACGATGTGGCAAAGCCCCATCAATTTGCCCCATTACATGTTTGCGTAATTGCATCGCACGCTCTAAATCTTTTTCCGCTTCTTTCCTTTTCACATCAAGCTTTCGTGTCATTTCACCGAAGCGATCTGTTTTAAAAATTTTACGGAGAATGGCTTCTTTATTGACCGAGTCGGACGTTAATAACTTACGAAATTCACCCTGCGGTAGCATGACAATTTGACTAAACTGATCCTTTGTTAAGCCGACAATATCTTGTAGTTTTTTATCGACCTCATTTGTTTGCTGCTTTTCAACAATCGTATAGTCGGGACCACTCGCCTTCAGTTCAGCTAGCTCTATTTTCTTCCCTGTAGCTGTTTTATTATTGCTCTTTATATGACCTGGCTGCCGTAAAATTAAATATGTCCGTCCGTGCATTTCAAATACGAGTTCAACAGCTGTGTACGTTGTATCTTCAGCAAAGCCACTACGAAGTGAGCTTGTATCCTGACGATCCTCACCACTTCCCGAGCCATATAATGCATAGCAAATCGCATCAAAAATCGTCGTTTTCCCTGCACCTGTTTTTCCTGAAATCGCAAATAGGCGATGTTCCCCGAGCTCATCAAATTGAATAACTTCTGTACCCTTATAAGGACCGAACGCCGTCATTGATAGTTTTATCGGCTTCATTGCACTACCTCCTTGACGTCTTCTCGTTCATCATCCAACATTTCCTGTAACATGGCCTGAAATAACTTTGTCGTTGCTTCATCTGGTGCTGCCCCTACAACATCTTCATAAAAGGTAGTAAAAAGGCCAGCATCATCTAATTGCTCCCGCTTTACTAATTCCTTATCTTGTTGCTGATCCATACGTGCTGCTTTACGTTCAATATGCATGGCATTCGGAAACACTGTTCGAATTCTTTCCATCGGTGAAATAACGGGTACTTCATCTAATAGACGGACAAATACGTAATCCTCACTTGGTTGCATTTGTAATAGTTCGTCCATGTAGCCTTCCACAACACGTAAATCTCTGCGAGGCGTTAGTTTTCGCTTTTCTACGTTTACATTGCCCCCAGCATCTATATCAACAATGAGAAAACCTTTTTCATGATTATGTTCAGATAAAGAATATTTCAGTGGAGAGCCTGCATAACGAATTGTTTCATTCAAAACATAGTGCGCTTTATGTAAGTGCCCTAAAGCTGTGTAATGAAAAGCATCAAAAAGCGCAGCATTAATACATTCCGAACCACCAATTGCTAAAGGTCGCTCCGACTCACTCGTATTTGGCTCCTCTTCCCCATATTTCGTAACAAAGGCATGTCCTACGAAAACATGGCGCTTCGTTGGATCTAATGTTTCCTGTATGTTGGCAATGATTTTAGCCATTGCTTCGTGGTGTGAACGAATTTCTTCATCACCTAAAATCGTTCGGAGTACGGATGGTTCTGCAAATGGTACAAGATGAAAATGTACTTCTCCAAATGCATCATTTAAAATGACAGGTTGCTGATTTTTGGTATACTGTCCAACCATATGCAGTCCACTATCTCGCATTAAACGACTCCCAAAATTCAATCGCCCTGCACTATCATGGTTACCGGCAATTGTGAGCACAGGAATTTTCTTGTGAAGTACAATTTCTGCAAATATATCATTTAATAAATTCACTGCTTCTACAGGTGGTAGCGAACGGTCATACAAGTCACCTGCTACAATAATTGCATCTGGCTTCTCCTTATCAATTTCCTGCATAAATTGTTGCAAAATATACGCTTGGTCTTCTGTCATATAAACACCTTGCACAAGCTTACCTAAATGCCAATCAGCTGTATGGAAAATTTTCATGTCGCCGCCCCTTTTCTTTTGTCCATTTTATCATGTTCTAGTTAAAAAACGCCATTGAATCGAGAATGTACGTTCTTGTTATTTATAATATTTGCTAAGGTTCTCATTAGCTGTTTTTTGACCTCAATTTGGATTTTATCGACCCTTTTCACAATTTTATCGACCCAATTCCGCACCTTATCGACCCAATGGGCCATTTTATCGCCCTTACACTAAAAAGCTCGTATACAAAAATAAAAAGAGATTCAAACTTCCTGAATCTCTCTTAGTAATTGTGCTATTGGTTTGTAGCGCTTTATGGATAACAGTTCCTTTGGCATTTCTTTTTGAGTAACTCTGACAACAGAAGGTTGCTCTGTAGTTGCTACTTCTTCTCGTTCTTCATTTTCCATAGCTAAAATTTCGGCAAATGTTTTTGGGTTAGGCTTTGGTAGCTCCGCCTCAGAAATAGCCAAAGCATCACTGCCACTATAAGATTTCAAAAATGCATTCGCCATTTGACGATAGCCTTGAAAGTTCGGATGCACATCACTTGTATTCGGTAAATACGTTGTTGCCTCTAAACCAAATGCATCGTATACATTTACATATTGTGCTCCAGCCATATTAGCTTGCTGTTGTAATATCGTATTCAATTTTACAAGTTGTTCATTCGTGCCCTTTTTTTGAGATGCATGCACATTTGGATAAGCAAAATAATAACCTAGTACATAAATATCCGCTTTTGGCGCACGTACTTTTAGCTCATCTAAAATTGCCACCATATTTTTACGTGCTATATTGAGCGCATAATCTGCCTGAACTTGTGAAAAAGACAATGTCCCCGCACTCGGATTAACTTGTACAAGGCGGAGTAAATCATTCGCTCCTGCTGAAATCGTAATAAGTGTCGCATTTGCTAATAACTCTTGCGCTTCTTCTGACTGCACACGTTCGAGCACCTCTGCTGTCGTAAAGCCCGGAAATGCTAGTTGCTTCGTATAATAGGCCAACTGCCCCGTCATCCCTAAACGCATAGCAATCATATCTGAGTAACCCGCATCAATTTCTTGATATGGTGTCTGCCCAGCAGCTAACGAATCACCAATTGTAATATAATTTTCAGCTTGTGCAGCAACAGATGAAACTCCTATTGTCAGCCAAAGTACACAAGCACTTATTAAAGTTAAAAAACGCTTCATTTGTCACCTCACAAACTGCATAATACTATGCTAACTTAACTATCATCTCTAACGAAGCTTAAAAAGCCCAGCTCCCCTTACGGAAAATCGGCTCCACTGTGCCATCAGGTAAAATACCGTCAATGTCCATTTCGCCACTGCCAATCATGAAATCTTCATGTGTAACAGAAACATTTGCTCCAAGTGCTTCCAATTGACCGTGTTCTAAATCTCGACCGCCTTCTAAGCATGTCGGGTATGCTTCGCCAATCGCTAAATGATTTGAAGCATTTTCATCAAACAAAGTATTGTAATATAAAATATTAGAAGCTGAAATTGGTGATTCATGTGGTACAAGTGCCACCTCACCTAAATAACTTGCACCCTCATCGACCGCAATCAACTGTTGCAATAAATCATGTCCTACTTCCGCTTCTGCCTGCACGATCTTTCCATCCTTGAAAGTTAACTTAAAGCCATCGATAATATTACTTTGATATACTAATGGCTTCGTATTACTTACATAGCCATTAACACCTTGCTTCATCGGCAGCGTGTATACTTCCTCAGTTGGCATATTGGCTATAAACACTGTGCCATCAGGTGTTTTACTACCTCCTGTTAGCCACTTATGCTGTGGTGCTAACGCAACTGTTAAATCAGTGCCTGGTGCTGTGTAATGCAGTTTTGCATATTTTTTTGCATTTAAAAGTTCTGCACGTTTTTCAAGATTCGTCACATGAGTATGCCACTTTTCTACAGCATCCCCTTCACCAATACGCACTGTTTTAAAAATAGCATCCCATAATGCATCTACTTGCTGCGCTTCCTGTAAATCAGGAAATACTTTCGCTGCCCATTCTCGTGATGGCACAGCCACAATAGACCAAGCAATTAAATCGTTCATGACCGCATTACGATAGTTTTTCAGTGCTTCACCAGATACTTTTTGATGTGTCGCTAGACGCGTTGCAGGAATACCTGTTAACAAATCTGGATTATCTGCATCAATCCATAACAAAGCACCTTTACGTTCGATTAATTCTTCACGCATTTTTACGATCCACTCTGGGAAGCGATTAAACTCTTCATCTGAGGCATTTTCAAAATAGGCGCGATCCATTTCACCATCAGAAAAATTGACATGTACACGCCCTGCACCTGCTTTATATGCTTCTTTTACAACTAGACGTGTGAATGGCAACGCATCCACTGATGTATTGACTAATAAATATTGCCCAGGCTTAATATTAACGCCAACTTTCACTGCTAACTGTGCGTATGCTTGCAATTTTTCTTCAAATGTCATGTTTATTTACCTCGCTTTTGTCCGACTGTTTTCGAGTTCCCCTCAACAAGCCCACCATCGTACCAAATTTTTTGCACAGGTTTCTCTGGCAGTTCACGTGTCCATTTTTTAAACGTTTTTTCATCAGGATAAGATAATAACGTCAACACTTCTCCATCAGCTCCAGCACGCCCTGTACGACCAGAACGGTGTAGGTATTGTTCAATTGTTCGAGGAACATCAACATGGATAACATGTGTTAAACCAGCGATATCTAAACCACGTGCCGCAATATCTGTGGCAATTAAAATACGTGCATCCCCTTTACGGAAAGCATCTAACGCTTTTTTACGTTCCTCTTTTTTCATATCTGAATGCAAAGTAACGATTGGTGCCGAGCGATATTGTAATTTTGTTTCTTTCATTAGTAATTGGTCGATATTATTAACGAATGCAAGTGCATGTAAACCTTCTGTATGAGACAGTCGACGTAAAAATTCAGTTTTATCGCGTTCTTCTACTTTTACAAAAGAATGCACAACTTTACCGAACTTTACCATGTCTTCAGGCTTGATTTTTATGCGTACTGGTTCAAACATCGAGCGACCTGCTACTAATTCAATTTCTTCTGTAATCGTTGCAGATACAACAACAACCTGGCGACCAAAAGCCGCATTGTCGATAAATGATTTCACAACAACACGATACTCGCGGCTCAATAATTGGTCACATTCATCTAAAATAACTGTGTCTACTTCTTTTAATTTCAATTTACCGGCACGTACTAACTCATTTAAACGTCCTGGTGTACCAACGACAATTGTTGGTTTTTTCTTTAATTTTTCAATTTGTCGAGCTGAGTTTGCTCCACCGATCAGTTGTTGTACTGTAATATCTGAACCTGCTGTCCAGTCACGAATAATTTCCACGATTTGCATCGCCAGTTCTTGTGATGGCGCGACAATTAGTCCTTGTGTTGCCTTTTTCGAACCATTTACTTTATTTAATAAAGGTAATACATATGCTAATGTTTTCCCTGAACCTGTTGGAGATTCTGCTACGATATCTTTTCCTTCAAGCATTGCTGGAAGCATTTCTTCTTGGATTTTCATTGGTTCTTCGAAGTTCCATTTTGCTTGTAAGTTTTCATTTAATAAATTTATTACTGACATTGTTATTCCCACCTTTTATCTAACTACTTGCTGATAGTGTAACATACTACACCTGCTCTAGCCTTGTCCGAAAAGCCTCTTCTCTATAAATTACTCTACACACCATAATCTGTACTTAACAGCTCATTCCACTGCAGGCGGACGCTTTCCGCGGGGCGAGCGACGAGCCTCCTCCTACGCTACGCTTCGTGCGGGGTCTCGTCTGTCTCGCTAATCCCGCTGGAGTCGCCGCCTTTCGTTCCATGTGCTTACATTTTGTAAGGTTTCTTTTAAATAAAGCACATATTTTGGCCATGATCTCTATAAATTAAGAAAAACTCACCTCTTTATAAGGCGAGCTCCAAACAATTAATCCGCTAATTCATAGCCACATGCGGTAATTGCACATTCTGCTAATACGATTAAAGAATCAATATATTTATCACTTAATTTTAAATCACGGTTGACGATGGATAGCTCCGTGCAACCTAAAACAATACGTTCACAATTTAATGCTAGCATTGCTTCCTCAAGTGGTTGCCATTGTTCATAGCTCACATCTTTGCCGGCTTTCACGTAATCATAAATAATCGACATCACTTTTTCTTGCATCACTTCATCTGGCAAAATGGGCTCAATTTCATATTCCTCAAGTGCCGCTTGATACATCTTCGATTTTACTGTGCCATTCGTTGCTAAAATACCTACACGCTTAGCTCCTAATGTATGTGCACGTTTAGCTGTTTCACGAATCATATGAAGCACTGGCACCGGTGAGCCCTGTACCAGTTCCTCATAAAATGTATGCGCAGTATTACAAGGAATCGCAATCATATCGGCCCCAACTGAGGCTAACTTATTTGCATCCTTTACCATTACTGGCACTGGATTTTCCTTTGTGGAGTCCAATATAAACGCCGTACGATCAGGTATATTTGTATCATTATCAATAATTGTATGCACATGTTCCTGATCTTTTGAAGCTTTCGTGCGTCTAACAATCATCTCACCTATAAACATTGTTGCAAGTGGACCTACGCCACCGATAATACCTAAAGTTTGTTTTTCCATACTAATCAGACAGACCTTTGTTGTTAAAGTATTTCTTATATTTACGGTAATAATTTAAGTTATTTAACGTTAATTTCATCCAGCGCTTCGCATTCATGTCTTTATTGTAAAATAAAGAATTCGTATATTTCCCTTGACGAATTAAGCTTTTCGCTTCGATTTTCAGTTTTTCATTTAATGCATATTTAAACAATACACCTTTTGGAATAATCATCCACAAATGCTTGTCTTCAACATATTTCAGCTCTTGTTTTAGCCCCAACATATGGTCATCTGCTACGTACTTCATTAAATTATGACCACTTGCCGTTACATAATAGCTTGAACGGCCATTACGTAAATTGATTTCGAATAATTTATATTCCCCATCACGCACGTCATATTTCATATCGAAGTTTGCAAAGCCTGTATAACCAATATCCTCTAAGAAATAACGAACCTGGTCCATTAACTTTTCATCATACGTTGTAATTATTGCAGCATAGCTACCGATACCTTCTGGTGAATGCTCTTCTAAAATAGGATTTCCTAAACACATAAGCTTCACTTTTCCATCTGAGCCTAC
Source organism: Lysinibacillus sp. (assembly GCA_036638655.1). Lineage (GTDB taxonomy): Bacteria > Bacillota > Bacilli > Bacillales_A > Planococcaceae > Lysinibacillus. The sequence continues at coordinate 45,354 of JAVWKG010000002.1, forward strand.
ATAAGCATTTAGCACACGCATATATGAATCATCACCTGGGATGAATTCTTGAATAATCAATGTATCTTTGTAAGTAGACGCATAAATCGCACTTAAAATTGCCGTTTTTTCAGCTTCATCATGTGCTATGAAAACTTTTTTCTTCCCTGGGAATGAGCATGCCCAATATTCTACAGAATTGGATGCTTTAATAATTATAGGATATTCAAACGGCACTTCGAATGTTTCGTAACTTTCGAAAGTACATGTAGATGTACCTGGATATTTGAACTCATATTTTTCACACATTTCATAAAAGTTTTCCTTCAATAAAATTTGATCCATTAATGACTCATCAATATATGGCACTGTGTAAAACTCTTGAAGAGCAGGTTTGTTTTTAATAATTAACTTTGCATAATCATCACCACATGCTAATAATAATAGCTTTTTATGGTTATATTCTCGTGCAATCGCTGTTAAAGCTGAGACAAATACTTCTTGGTCATTTAAACGGTCGATTTCACGGAAAGTTAAAATACTGCTATCTTGTGTTGCTGTTAAATGGGAACGTCCTAACACTAACGGCTTTAATCCATATGCTTCATAAAAAGCGCGGGCCATACCGTAAGCGTTCATATCCGATCCTAATAATACTGGTAAAAATGGTTGTTCAATTGTCATCGTTTATCAGCTCACTTTAGTTTCATAGTAATTACCTTTAAGTGTATCATAATTTGTTCTTTTAAAAGTTAGTACAGCCTCGAAAAAATCACAGAGGCAAACGCCACTGTGATCCATTATTTATGAATTGCTACAGCCTGTGCACCCAGCTCTTGATAACTTTTGAAAAACTGTTCTTCACTATATGTGACATATCCTTTAAGCGGATCCATCACAACTACCTTATCAGTTAAATGACCAGTTAAGACAACTGCATGTAAATTACGATACATTTCACGCTCTTTCGTCTCTCCTTCAAAAATCCAGCCATCTTTCATTTTTGGTGGTGATAAATCCAAAGTTACCCATACAACAACAGGTACACCTTCTTTTACAAGTGCTAAAATCTCTTCCTTCGATTTGGCACTCATATTTGTTACACGTAGATTTTGCTGTTCATATTCGATAACGGCTTCGGCTGCTCTCACAATAGGTGCTGCAAAAACATATGTACCATCCTTTAAATTACGCGGATCACCTGCATAAGCTTGTGCAGGATTAGGTCCATACTTTTTGCCTCCCACTGTTCTGAATGCTTGCTTTGGTAAATATGTATCCACCATTTCTAGCTTTGAAACATGAATGCCATAATAATTAAGCACCGCTGTTAATGAAGTAATTTCACAGCCATGTGGTAATTCCGGATTTTGCAACACTACGGGTACATCGAGCTGCTGTTCATCGCGTGCAAAATGTGTTTGCAATTTATAATACGGCTTCGTTTTGTCATATGTAAACATTTCAATTGTCGTATAGCCATTGCCTTTCGTACTGTTTTCCAATGTTGTCGCAGCTATCGAATAATCTTTACCGTCAACCAATTTTGAAAATGTAGCTTCCCCTTCTTCAGAGCCAAGTGCTGCTTCAATTTCTTCACCTGACTCTATAGCAGTCACCGTTAAGTACAAGCCTGGAATTGGTGCACCACTGTTAAACTCTACTGTTAATACAGTCAGCTTATTTTCTTCCAGGTTTGACTGCGTTGTTGGTGCACAACTAGCGAGGATTGCTAGTAGCACAATACTAAGGGGTAGCCATAATCTATGCTTCATCCACAAGGCGAAATCCTCTCCTATCCCGCTCGAAAACATCAAAACACTATTTTCAATTACGTTGAACCCTTTTCAAGTAATACTTATCCGAAATATTTGTTATACCAAAGAAGGAACATATAGATTGTCCACACCTTACGTTGGTTTTTCGCATGACCTTCGTAATGATCCGTCAATAATTTTACAATTGCTTCTTGGTCAAAAAATTGCCCTGCTACATCGCTTTCAAATGTTTGTTTAATTTGGTTATAGTACTTCTCCTCTTTTAACCAAAGGCGGATTGGTACTGGGAAACCAATTTTTTTACGTTTTGCCCATTCTTCAGGCAATGCTTTTTCTGAAGCCTTACGGAACGCAAATTTCGTATCTACTTCGTTTACACGATAGCGCGTAGGTACTTTTGTAGCGACTCTCATCACTTCTTTGTCTAAAAATGGTACACGTAATTCAATAGAATGCGCCATACTCATTTTATCCGCTTTTAGTAAAATATCATCGACCAACCATAAATGGAAATCGAGTACTTGCTTTTTCGTCACATCATCTTGTCCAGCTGCTTTTTTATAAACTGGTGTCACAATATCTTTCACTGAAGGTGCATTTTGGAATGCCGGCTGTAATAGTGACGCCGCTTCATCCTCTTCAAAAATACGTGCTTGACCAATAAATGTTTGCTCTACTGGTAAACCACCTTTCATAAGGAAATGTTTACCGCGCATTTCTGGCATCACTTTTGCCACCTCAGCAATTGGACGGCGAATGAACCCTGGTACTTTTTTAAACTTACGCATAGTCGGTGTCTCATCATACTCTTCATAACCACCGAATAATTCATCGGCACCTTCACCAGAAAGCACAACTGTTACATGCTTGCGTGCTAATTCAGCTAAGAAATATAGTGGTACGATTGATGGATTTGAATGCGGTTCATCCATCATATATTGAATTTCTTCTAATTTATCGAAGCAAACTTGTGGATCTAACACTTCACTAACATTTTCAATATTTAACTCTTTTGATAACGCTTCTGCACTATCAATTTCCGAGAAATTTTCAGCACTAAATCCGACTGTAAATGTTTTATCTGGACGTAACACAGATGCTACATAGCTTGAATCCACACCACTTGAAAGGAATGAACCTACTTTAACATCTGAAATTTGATGTGTTTTTACAGAATCACGCACAACCTCATCAATTTCTTCCACGATCGCATCTAAAGGACGTTCTTCAGGCGCAAATTTTGCTTCCCAATAGCGTGTTGTCGTTACTTTGCCATTTTCGTATGTCATATAGTGAGCAGCAGGTAATTTGAATACCCCTTTAAAGAATGTTTCATTTAAGACTGGGAATTGGAAAGTTAAATATGGTTTTAACGCTTGTTCATTTAATTCTTTCACGAAGTTTGGGTGTGGTAAGAAACTTTTAATTTCTGAGCCAAATAATAATGTTCCGTTCATTTGAGCATAGTAGAAAGGCTTAATGCCAAACATATCACGCGCCGCAAATAAACGTTTCGTATTGCGATCCCAAATAACAAATGCAAACATACCGCGCAGCTTTTGTACTAATTCTTCGCCGTATTCTTCATAACCGTGAATTAACACTTCACTATCAGTATGCGTTTTAAAAATATGACCTTTCGCAATTAAATCTTCGCGAATCGTTTGGAAATTATAAATTTCTCCGTTAAAAATAAGTACCTTTGACTCATCTTCATTGTAAAGAGGCTGACTACCATGCTCTAAATCAATAATACTTAAACGGCGGAAGCCTAGAGCTGCTTCCCCTTCCGTAAACATGCCACCTGAATCTGGTCCACGATGAATAATTTGGTTCATCATATTTTCAAGAACTTTTTCAGAGTTTGAAACCTCTCCTATAAAACCTGTAAATCCACACATATTTTATGGCTCCTATCATTATCATTCATCTATTTTGTAAAATAAGCTTTTCATATTTTAAATAATGCTAAATAAAGTTAAATTGCATCTCATATTATACTCTAAATCCGCAACTTGCTACAACGTATAAATCTATGTCCATAAATCCTGATTTCTGCCATTCGCCTTGAACAACTAAAAATGAGCGCCCTCAAGTTTTTCCTTGAAAGCACTCATTTATAAAACGCACTGTACATTTTGTTGCATCGACTACTATGCATTTAACAATCCGCAAGTGCTTTAAGCAATTTTCTCATTTGCTTGACTCCCTGACATTGAGAAGTAATAATCGCCTCAAGTATCGGCAATAACTCTGGACAAATACGGAATCGCAATGCATTATATGCCATACGTACTGCCCCTTCATGATGGGGAATCATTTCGCGTACAAAATTCACATTGATGCTGTTTGAAATCGGTGCAGAACACATTTCATAAAACATGATTTCTGCGACTTCTTTGAATGCTTGCATATAGTAATATGTTTCGTACTCTGTATTTTGCACCTTACAACATTGACCCTGAATCGCCTGCATGCATTCTATAGATTTCACTTGTTCTTTAATAATATTTGTGGCGATGCTCTGCACTGCAAGGTTTGTTGTGAATTGTAAAATATTTCCGGACATTTGAATTGCCGCTACGTGATGGGGAATCATTTGATTGATAAAGTTATCTGAAATACTACAATTAACTGGTGCAGAACACATTTCTTCCATCATTGTATTAAGGATGATTTCATAATTCACTAAATAGGCTTTTGTGATGTTACTCAACTTAAGCGTTTCGTTCATAAGGCTAAAATCTCCTTTTTGAACAATGTATGTTAAGTAGGTAACTGTGCCATAGACGATTGTCATGGGTCTCTTATTATCATTGATTGTTTTGCAATTGATTTTCTCCCTTTACTTGATCACTATAAATCGCCGTATTTTGCCCACCTGTTTTCGCTAGCATTTCTTTCACTTCATTGTAGGATAAGCCCGATGCTGCATTTTCCCTTTTCACTTCATCTATATTCGTACCAGCAGCTGTATACTTTTCTTCGTTATTATTCATGAAATCACTCACCTTTCATTAATCGGCTCTTTTTTCATCTAACAATTCATCGCCTTCTCTTTTCACCTTTTTATTTAATTCTTCAATCGGTATAGCATCCACGGTTTGCATATCTTCGTGTAAATCGAAAATGCTAATATTATCAGAATCCACCATGTCTGGCTTGTCCTTACTAGCTAAATTCTCGAAAATTTTCTTTGAATCAGGTATGGACTCCTTATTCATGCCATCACACTCCTTTACACTATTTAATGTGCGTAAAGAACGTCATTTTATGTGTCTAGCACTGACAGTATAAATTTATGTATTATTTTTTTCTCGTTGATGAGCTACACATTTGTGACAAATACAATACTGCCCCTTACTTTCTTCAGGTACTAATTCAAAAATCTCTTTAGGGAAGTTCTCATTCACACACCAACAATTCCCTTGCTGTGCTGTTCCCGCCATACAACTATTCTCTTCTCCACATATCGGACAAACGTTAGATTTCATTATTAATCGCTCCTTATTTACTCTCAATTTATCGATTCATCACCTATAATCGTTCGTATCGAGCCCTCCTCATATATCACTTCATCTGTATAAGGGACTGATCGTATTGCGACTGTTTTCATTACAACTTCTAGTATTTCGTACGCCCGTTAGCAACAATGAAACTCTCTATAAAATTCACATACAATATACAGTAACAGTGATAAATACGGAGGTGATTCAAATGATTCATACGGTGAGAGCAGGTCAAACATTGTCGCAAATAGCACGGGATTATCGAACTCCGTTATCCACCATCATAAACGCAAATCCGGGCATCAATCCAGACGTTCTTTATATTGGACAACAAATTGTCATTCCAGGGTTTCCTGACCCTAGTACGATTCCCTATCAAATTGAAGTGTCTTTGACTAATCGTTGGTTGCGTTTATTCAAAGATGGCGTTCTTCAAAAACAGTACCCCATTGCAGTAGGCAGAATGCTGCATGACACGCCTATAGGTAATTATATTATTATCAATAAAGCACCGAACCCAGGTGGTCCATTCGGCACGATGTGGATGAGTTTATCGAAAGAGCACTACGGCATCCATGGCACAAACAATCCCAGTTCCATTGGCCATGCCGTATCACGAGGTTGTATTCGTATGCATAACAAAGATGTCGAGGAGTTAGCCGGTATTATTCCGATTGGGACACAAGTTAGCATACTTCCGTAATTTTGTTGGAGTTGCTCACTTGTAATGAAACTTTTTTATCATGTACGTATTACTTTTTATCCGCATATACATCTAACATTTCAAATTTACTATATCATTCGACAACCAATTAAATTGTAAAGAGGCGTATGAATGGATTCATGCGCCTCTTTTAGCTTCGTTATTATATGAAAAAAATTTTGTTTTAGAACAACCTAAGTAAACTCTACTCCATACCGAACTTCTGTCTATAACCGCATTTTCTACATAATTCCTCTACAGCTTCTCTTCTAGAAAATCCGTCAACGAGGTTATTAGCGCGTTCACTCTCTACGATATCAGAGAAAGACTGGTCATTCACATTCCCTAAGTTAATGACACCTTCGCCATCAAGGCAGCACGGCACGACTGTACCATCCACAAGAATTGCTGCTTGGCTACGTAGCGCATGACAAAACCCTTTACCACTGTCCTCTTTTTCAAGTAAGCTGGGCCATTTAAATTCATGATCTTGGTTTAGATAAACATTATTTGCTATTTTAACACCTTTCCCTGGCTGTACTTGTTCCTCAATACGGAAATCTAAATTATATTCATTTTCTAAAATTTCTAGTGTTTCACGATTACGTCTAGCTGCGATATCCGTTACATGCTCTTGCTGCAAATTCCATAGGCGATATGAAATAATCGTCTTAAATTCTTTCGCCTCACGAACAAAGTCTAAAATATCACCAAGGTATTTTTCACGATTTTCTGATCCTTCGTGTCCATCGAAGCTATGCAAAGAGAAGTTGATTTGGCGTAGCGCAGGCTTGCCTAGTAGCTTCTCACGATTCTTTTTAATCAACGTACCATTCGTCGTAATATTGACCTTGAAGCCCTTCTCATGTGCTGCATCTAACAGCTGACCAATCCTTGGATGTAACAGCGGTTCTCCCTTTACATGCAAATAAATATATTTTGTATGCGGACGTATTTCATCGAGTATTTTATTGAATTGCTCTACCTTTATAAGCCCTTTTGCACGTTCTGTCGGTGGGCAAAAACTACAAGCTAAATTACACACACTCGTAATTTCAATATATACTTTTTTAAATGTTTTCAAGGCGTGTTCACCATTCCAGTTCTTTTATAAATTTCACAATACATTATTCTATCAAATTTCATCCGTGCAAGCGAAAAAAGGAGCTTCCTCACGTTGAATAGTCTGAATTTTGAGTATACAATTACATTAAAAAGGGGGAACTTTACATGAGGAAATACTTTAAGGAATTTAGAACTTTCCCTGACATCACTGTGATGTTAATCATTTTCTTCGTTTGTGCTTCTATTACCGTGCCGCATGTGCTTAATTTCCGGATATGGCTTGCACTAGCTGCGGGAATGCTGACGTATGCAACAAGTGAATACATGGTCCACCGGTTTTTATTTCATATAAAGAAACCAGAAAATCCATTCATGCTGAAGATGATTAAACGCTTGCATTATGATCATCATGTCGATCCCGATGATTTGAAATTATTATTTCTGCCACTATGGTTTAGTATTCCTGGGTTTGTCGTTTATGGACTTATTGTTTTCCTTATTACAAGCAACTTACAGCTGACAATTGCATTCACAACTGGCTTGGTAGCTTACTTCCTGTATTATGAATGGAAACATTACATCGCCCATAAGCCAATCCAACCTCGTACGAAACGCGGGAAAAACATAAAAAAGCATCATCTACTGCATCACTTTAAAAATGAGAATTATTGGTTCGGTGTTACGCATACTTCATTCGATAAAACTTTAGGCACTTTTAAAGAAAGTAAGGAAGTTGAAAAAAGTGCGACCGCACGTAATTTAGAAAATAGAATCTAAACCGAGCTACCTAGCCCCGCATACAATATAAATATGATTATCTCGTTTCATCAGAAAACCTCACCCCTCATTTAGTTTAAACGGATAAAGAGAGACAGCGAAGGTAGGATTGTTGTGTTAGCAAATTCGCTGCTGGCATATTTCGAGCCATAAATTTTTCTGAAAACATTTTCCAATCATTAAACAGCTCATTTGTCAGAATTGATATACAACTTAAATATAAATAAGTGCCAATTGGAGCTAATGGCCTAAAATGGCACTTATTTTAAAATATGTTGTATAACGAATTCGACAATTTGAGTGAACTCGAGATTTTAAAACTTCTATTAAAATTTTCTGTGTAAAATGAAAACGAACTTAATTAATTTCAGATGAGCAAATATGACTTAATTTATTTTGATGAAAGGTTATCAAATCATGTTTCTTTCTTACTTATACCTCATTTGCATTCATCGTTAGCTGCCTAATTATTTACCCAACGGAGAAGGTATTTTTAGAAAGTAGATCTATCTTTGTCACAATTAGATGCTTTCAAATCATTCATTAGGAAGCGAAAAGGAAACAATATTGTGTTTTTTTAAAGGATTTCAGCATTTTTTCAACCTGTATTATCAAAAGGTATATAAGTCTATTTTCCTAACAAGTTTTATTTTACAATGAAATATGAGGAGAAAAAACGATTCAATTCAAGGTTATTCCCACCATTTCTCGACCTTTTTTCTTGTATTTTTATCAATATGATAAGCATCAATTTATATTCTAATATATTTTTATCGATTATTTGAAAGTTTAGCAAGCGTGTTGATTAGGGAAATATTAGGATGCTTTTTAACGTAAAATTGGTTGTTTCCTATTCTACACTTCAGTATGTCACGACATTTTGATAATTGATTGTAGCGGAGGGGGGCTCGCCCCGCGGAAAGCGAGCACCCCGTAGCGGAAATCAACCAGTTGCTTCAAACGTTAATTGTAAAAATTGGATAATCAATACGCGTGAGAGTTTAGCTATGTTATTATTTATCAGCACAAAGTAAAAGAGTGCCGATGTTATGCAGAATCTCTGCTAACTGTCAGCACTCTTTTCTTTAGCTGTTATTTAAAACAGATCAATAATTTCATCAAGAATACCTGTAATATCAAGGAATACAATGAAAATCACTAAAGGTATAATATATCGCATTATAAAGAACCAAATAGTAAATGCCGTAGCACCTAATCGAGAATGACGTAATATTTCTTCGCGCAGTGTGCTTTTTTTAATTTTCCATGATACGAAAATTGAGATTAAGAACACACCAAGTGGCATTAAAATATTACTCACTAAATAATCGGCTGAGTCAAAAATATTTTTCGAGAAAAATAAAATATTGTCAAATACACTATAAGATAACGCAGAAGGAACGCCGACTGCGAAAATTAGTACACCAACGAGATAGGCATATTTTGTGCGCTGCTGCTCCTTGCCCTTCACTAGAGAAGCTACAATGATTTCTAGCATAGAAAAGGCAGAAGTTAATGTAGCAAATAAAAATAGCGCTAAAAAGCCTAATAAGAACGCTTCACCAAAAATAATTTGATCGAATACAGCAGGTAATACAACAAATAGTAAACCTGGCCCTTCAGCCGGTTCTAAACCTAGTGAAAATACCGCTGGGAAGATGGCTAACCCTGCTAATAAAGCAATGAATAAATTCATCGATACAATTGAAATAGCCGGTTGAATTAAGCTTTCCTTTTTCGAAAGATACGAACTATACGTGACCATTACTGAAACACCAACACTTAAAGAGAAGAATGCCTGCCCCATCGCAAACAAAATATTTTCTGATGTAATGCTTGAGAAATCAGGTGCTAGGAAGAACTTCACGCCTTCCATCGCATTATCAAGAGTCAGTGAACGAATGATAAGAACAAAAAATAAGATAAATAATGCAGGCATCAAAATTTTACTTACTTTTTCAATACCGTTTTGAATCCCTTTTGCTACGACTAAAACTGTAAAAGCTAAAAAGGCAAATTGAGCGCCAATTACTAACAGCGGATTGCCAATCGTGCTATTAAAGACAGATCCATAATCCGCACCCTCACTAATAACCCCTCCAAATAACCCTTTTACAAAGTAAATAACAATCCAGCCACCAATAACACTATAAAACGACAATAGCAGGAAACATGTGAATACCCCTAGCTTTCCAATCCAATGCCACTGTGTATTAGGCGCTAAAGCACGGTATGCACTCACTGCTTCTTTTTGCGTACTTCTACCAATAACAAACTCTGCTAATAGCAGTGGAAAGCCTATAAACAACGAGAAGAGAATAAATAATAAGAAAAATGCCCCTCCTCCACTAACTCCAGTTACATAGGGTAGCTTCCATATCGCGCCTACTCCTATCGCTGATCCTGCTGCAGATAATATAAAGCCAATCTTAGATGACCATTGCTCTGATGTATTAATGCAAATCAATCCAATCTATATTTATTATGCCCTCGCCTCTATTGCAAAAAGAAAAGACAAAAAAGCCACGTCTCTATCTTTAACGATAGGGACGTGGCTGTTCACGCGGTACCACCCTAATTGGAAACAACATTTGTTTCCCACTTGTTTAAATAACGGTTTAATCCGTTTTCATACTACATGTTTGATGTTGCAGTATAAAAATAGCTCGAAGAATGAAATTCACACAGACCTTTGTATCAGTTTTCACCAACCACTGACTCTCTACCAACAGGGAAATCTGGCTTAATATGTTCTTGTCATTGCTCATTTGATATTTGGAATAATAAACGAAATCTTAGCACGATAAAATTCTTTGGTCAAGTCTTTATTCAGAATTCACTATTATTTGACAGTTTAGTTGTTACTTCTATATTGTTCATCATGATGTGACTGTCAATTTACTGTCCAATGCAGTTACTTGGTCTTTTTCAACTTATAATGTAGCTGGACAAACTGCCCATATCGCTTTGTATCAACTAATTCTAAATCTATTCGTGGATTTTCTGCTTTAAATAAAGGAATACCCGCCCCTAATATATGAGGTGTAACCGTAATAATGTATTCATCTATCAAATTTTCTTTTATAAAAGCATCGAGAACTCCTGAACCACCAACCATCCAAATTTTAGATCCTTGTTGTTCTTTTAATTTCTTAGTAAAGGCTACAACGTCTTCATTTACAAAATCTACAAATTCTGCTCCGCCTTGTTCAGAAGTTGTAAAGACATAGTTTTTCTTATCAGGATAAGGGAATGCGTCAGCGTGTTCCATAACGTAGTCATAAGTTCTCTTCCCCATAATTGTTGTATCAATAGCATCATACATCGCTGTATAGCCATTGTCCCCTTCACCCTCTGTTTCCTCCAACCACCGCAGGTCATCATCTTCCTTAGCAATAAATCCATCTAAACTAACACCAATATATAAAATAACTTTTCGTGACATAATTATTATCCCCTCACTTCATGCTTCCATCATTCACTTCATCTTATGCTCAAATACTTTACAATCCCTTTGACTTTTTAATATATACCAAAATACATATTCACTTCAACAATAAGAAAAGGCGCTCTCATTACACTGTCAAAACATGCTACTATTGATGCGAGAGGAAGTATCGTCCATCAATAGTATTAGTAGAATCTCAATCGCTATTCAAACAGAAAAGTAAAGGTGATAAAATGACTCAAAAATTGAAATTAGAAAAACCAAAAATTCAACAAACACTTACCCCTGTGCATTTTCATGATGTGTACGATATGGACGAGCCTTATTTTAGTAATTGCCTAATTCAGGACTGCTCCATCATTGGTGAAGTGATTCACCGAGCTGAATTTTCAAAAGTTATTTTTCAAAACGTGACATTTAGTAATGTGTCATTCAAAAATATTGACTTAACCGATGTGATTTTCGAGAAATGTGATCTTTCCAATGCCGATTTTATGGAAGGTATCATCCACCGCGTTGAATTTAAAGATTGCAAAATACTAGGCATAAATCTTGCGGAGGCGCGTCTAGGTAATGTCTTGTTTCAAAACTGCAATTTAAATTTCAGTTCTTTTGGATGGGCTAAACTAAAGCAAGTGAAATTCGAGCAATGTTCGATGCGTAATGCCGATTTCTATAACAATGAGTTTAAAAAAGTAGTTTTTCAGCAATGCGATTTAAATGAAGTGAATTTTGCTCAAACACCACTAAACGGCATCGATTTAAGCAGCTCTTCATTCGAAAAACTGTCTGTCTCTCTTGAAGAATTACATGGTTGTGAAATTTCTCCGAAACAAGCAATCGGATTTGCCACAATGATCGGATTGAAAGTAAAAGAGACAGAGTACGATTAACAACATGATTCAACAAATAGGAAGCGTGATTTATTGTGAGATTGTCTAAGCAAACTATATAATGAGATTACAATAAAGGAGGTTGGATACAATGGAAAAATTCACTTTTTGGAATCCTACGAAGTTGATTTTTGGTAAAGGGCAGTTAACACAATTGAAAACTGAAGTCCCAAAATACGGTGATAAAGTTTTGCTTGTTTATGGTGGTGGCAGTATTAAACGCAATGGCTTGTACGACGAGGTCACTAAGATTTTACATGAGATTGGGGCAACTGTTTTTGAACTAGCTGGAGTAGAACCAAATCCACGCCTCTCAACAGCAAAAAAGGGTATTGAAATTTGTAAAACAGAAAGTATTGATTTTGTTTTAGCAGTCGGTGGTGGCAGTGTAATTGATTGCACAAAGCTAATTGCCGCAGGTGCAAAATACGACGGAGACGCATGGGATTTAGTCGTAAAAAAAGCAGGTGCAAAACAGGCACTTCCTTTTGGCACAGTGTTAACTATAGCAGCAACTGGTTCTGAAATGAATTCGGGCTCTGTTATTACTAATTGGGAAACACAAGAAAAGTGTGGTTGGGGCAGCGCAGCGACATTCCCTCAATTTTCGATTTTGGACCCAGAAAATACATTCACAGTTCCTAAAAACCAAACGATTTATGGCATAGTAGATATCATGTCACATGTGTTAGAACATTACTTCCACCTTGAAGAAAACACACTTTTCCAAGACCGTATGTGCGAGTCATTGCTAATTACGGTGATTGAAACTGCACCAAAGCTACTTAATGACCTTGAAAACTATGAGCACCGCTCTACGATTTTATATAATGGCACAATGGCGTTAAACGGTATTTTGAACATGGGCTATCGCGGTGATTGGGCTTCACATAATATTGAGCATGCTGTATCGGCAGTTTATGATATTCCTCATGGTGGCGGTCTTGCGATTTTATTCCCTCACTGGATGGAACATAATTTAAAAGTGAAACCATCACGCTTTAAACAGTTGGCAGAAAGAGTATTCGGTGTTGACTCAGAAGGTAAAAACGATGAAGAGATTGGGATGGAAGGCATTCAAAAGCTACGCGAATTTTGGAATAGTATCGATGCCCCTTCTCGTTTAGCCGATTATAATATCGATGACAGTCAGCTAGAACTGATGGCAGATAAAGCGATGATTTACGGCGAATTCGGCAATTTCACTAAACTCAACAAAGACGATGTAATGGCTATTTTACGCGCATCTTTATAAGAAACAGTCTTAAAAGCCCGCAGCAATCCATGCGGGTTTTCCCCTTTTTTTGTTAACCGTACAAAAAAGGTTATCCTCCAAAGCCATTTTGATGACTTCAGGGACAACCCTTCGTTTCAACTCACTATTAAACCGTTCGTTTGTAATTCTTTTTTCCATCATACGAGTAAAGTACCTGCTTATCTTCATTATACGTTTCTACATGAACAGGGCGTCCCCATAATTGATAAATATACTTTAAGACATTTTCTAAATAGGCCGGATCTAACTCCATTCCCTCATAGCCATGCACTAAATACAATTCGCCATTCCGTAAATAGTCGCCGTTTTCTACTACAATATAAGGAAATCCGCCATTGACACGCATCGATACTAACTGATCGCGTACTTTTTCATGATCTTTGTCTGAAATTCGGTATTCATTGCCTTTTTTCTCAAATAAATAAAGGTCCTCTTGCTTTGCTAAATCCTTCGTTAAGTAATTTCGAATAAAGGACATATCCGATTCTACTTCCCGCACTTCATACATTTTCTCGCGTCCCGAATTCGGCTTAATACCTATTTCCTTCATTCTATCCGTTGGAGCATCATATCTTTTTTCAATATCTTCGAAAATTTTCAGTCCCAAGTAATAAGGATTAATGCTCGTTTTGGACGGCTGCACAACGCCTGCGTTTAGCTTGGCAAATTCAATTGTTTCAGCCGGTGTTAAATTTAGCTCTCTCATAATGCGCTGATGCCAGAAGGAGGCCCAGCCTTCATTCATAATTTTCGTTTCGAGTTGTGGCCAGAAGTAGAGCATCTCTTCGCGCATCATCGTCAATACATCACGTTGCCATTCCTCTAGCTCACGGCTATACTGCTCGATAAAAAGCAGTAAATCCTTTTCTGGCTTTGGTGGGAATTTTTTAATTTTTCTTTGGATCTGCTTTGGATTAGATTCCTTCTGATCAAGCCTCCATAAATCCTCATACGGCGTTTTAGGAATAAAGATTTCTCTCTCTTCTTCCTCATAATCACTCTTTTGAAGCTTTGGACGCAAAATAGATGGATCGATATGCTCCTGAATCGCTAATACAGCATCTAAAAACCTTTCAACTTCGTCTTTCCCGTAACGCATTTCATAATCTGCAATTCGTTCAGCTGTCGACGTCATACTTTCGACCATGTCACGCCTCGTATTGGAGAAACGAACATTATTTTTAAAGAAGTCACAATGCGCCAATACATGTGCAATGATTAATTTATTTTGAATCAGCGTATTCGTGTTCAATAAAAAGGCATAGCATGGATTAGAGTTAATAACTAGCTCGTAAATTTGACTTAAACCTAAATCATATTGCAGCTTCATCTTATGAAATTGTTTACCAAAGCTCCAATGCGAAAATCGTGTCGGCATGCCGTATGCCCCGAACGTATAAATAATATCGGCAGGACATATTTCATAACGCATTGGGTAAAAGTCTAACCCAAATCCTATCGCAATTTCAGTAATTTCATCTATTGCTCTTTGAAGCTCTTTTTCCATACACTCTTCCCTCCTAATGCGTGCTTGGCACCATCCGGCTCATACTTTACTGCTCAACTTTTTGGAAAAAGCTTTTTAATGCTTCATATACATCATTTTTTTGCTTAATCACATGAAAACGAAACTTCGAATCGTCAATCTTCTTATATGTGTTCATTAATGTAGAGTAACGGCTATGCTGATTTACTTCACCATATCCAAACATACTCGATACCTTCATTAACTCCTGTACTAATTTCAGACATTTTTCATTATCCAATGAAATATTTTCTCCATCCGAAAAATGAACTGGGTAAATATTGTATTGAATAGGACTATACTTTTCTTCAATTAGCTCTAACGCCTTCACATAAGCAGAGGAGCAAATTGTCCCGCCACTTTCTCCCTTTGTAAAAAACTCTTCTTCCGTCACGACTTTTGCTAAAGTATGGTGGGCGATAAATTCAATTTCTACAGTTTCATATTTGGAACGTAAAAATCGTGTCATCCAAAAGAAAAAACTTCTGGCGCAATATTTTTCAAATTTCCCCATCGATCCACTTGTATCCATCATCGCAAGTACTACAGCTTTCGACTCAGGCTTCACAACCTCATCCCATGTTTTAAAGCGTAAATCATCATTATGAAGTGGCGTAATTTCCGCCTTGCCTTTCATTGCATTCCGTTTTATGGCATTAAGAATTGTTCGCTTTTTATCGATATTGCCCATGAGCCCTTTTTTACGTATATCATTAAATTCAACTTTCTCCGTTGACGTATCCGCTTTCTCTTTTTCCTGTAAATTGGGTAATTCTAGTTCTTTAAATAAAGCATTTTGTACTTCCTCAATGCTCACTTCTGCCTCGTAGAAATCCTCACCTGCTGTATCTCCCGCTTCCTTGCCTTGCCCAGCGCCTTTGCTTTCTGGCTTTGAATCACGAGCAACTACATCACCGACATTACTATCCCCTTGTCCTTGCCCAACGTGTTTGGATTTATCATAGTTATAACGAATTTTATATTCATCTAAAGAACGTATAGGAATTTTAATAACGTCGCGGCCATTTGACATCACAATATTTTCTTCACTTATTAAATCTGGTAAGTTATTTTTTATAGCTTCCTTTACTTTTTCCATATGACGCTGCTGATCTTGGTGCCCTTTACGATGGAGGGACCAATTTTCCTGAGAAATGATAAAATTTTTATTCTGTTGTTCAGTCATTTCTATCCTCACCCATCTATATTAAAAGTTTCAAGTCGATTGCCGCTCCTAAACTTGTGGAATTTTGTCTTGGGAACAATCACTTTTTCTATACTATGCAAATCTCTCAAATTATTTAACTTCTTTTAAGAAATAAAAAAGGAGTGCCACCAAGTTAATTGGACACTCCTATTTAAAGTCTAACGATTTAGTAAGCTACCTACATATTGTAATAATTCATTGGCCGAAGTTGTATTATAGCCATGCTCATCTACGAGCGTAGCAATGACTTCATTCATCTTTTTAAGCTGCGATTCATCTGGCATTTTAGACGACGTTGTAATTTTCACTACATCCTTTAAATCTGCAAACAGTTTCTTTTGAATCGCTTCTTGTAATCTTTCATGAGAGTTATATTCAAATCGTTTTCCTTTTCGTGCATACGCCGAAATACGGATTAAAATTTCTTCACGAAACGCTTTTTTCGCATTTTCTGAAATACCAATTTGCTCTTCAATTGAGCGCATTAACTTTTCATCTGGATTCATTTCTTCCCCTGTAAGGAAATCGTGAATTTTATTTTTATTGCAAAAAGCTTCTACATTATCGAGGTAATTATTCATTAACGTTTTCGCAGATTCTTCGTACGAGTATACAAATGCCTTTTGCACTTCGCTTTTCGCAATTTCATCATATTCTCGTCTGGCAACTGCAATATAATTCATATACTTTTCACGGTCTTCCTGAGAAATCGATGCATGTTGGTCTAGCCCATCTTTTAGTGCACGTAGCACATCTAACGCATTAATAGATGGTACTTCCTTTCGAATAATCGCTGAAGAAATTCGGTTAATAATATAACGAGGGTCAATGCCGTTCATGCCCTCATTCAAAAATTCCTTTTTCAATTCCTCGACATCAACCGAGTTAAAGCCTTCCACACTTTCCCCATCATATAGGCGCATTTTCTTTACTAAATCGACGCCTTGTTTTTTCGGTATTTCAAGCCTTGTTAAAACAGAAAAAATCGCAGCTGCCTTTAGGGCATGCGGTGCAATATGCACATGCGCAATATCACTTTCATTAATCATCTTTTTATAAATGCGCTCTTCCTGACTTACTTTTAAATTATAAGGAATCGGCATTACAATAATTCTTGAATGCAATGCTTCGTTCTTTTTATTTGAAATGAAGGAGCGATATTCCGTTTCGTTCGTATGCGCAACGATTAATTCATCAGCACTAATAAGAGCAAATCTTCCAGCTTTAAAATTACCCTCTTGCGTCAAAGATAATAAATTCCATAAAAATTTCTCATCTAATTTAAGCATCTCTTGGAACTCCATCATGCCGCGATTCGCCTTGTTTAATTCGCCATCAAAACGATATGCTCGAGGATCAGACTCCGAACCAAACTCCGCAATCGTTGAAAAATCTATACTCCCAGTCAAATCTGCAATATCCTGTGATTTTGGATCTGAAGGTGTAAATGTACCAATACCTACACGTCTGTCTTCCGAAAATGTAATGCGCTCAATCTTAACCTTTTCAAGAAGTCCACCATAGTCATCTTCAAGACGCATCGTATTTAACGGCGATAAACTACCTTCAATTCGTATGCCGTACTCTTCATAAAAATCTTTACGCAAATGCTGTGGTATTAAATGTAATGGATCCTCATGCATCGGGCATCCTTTTATGGCGTAAATTGCTCCTTCATCTGTGCGTGAATATTGCTCAAGACCACGCTTTAGCAATGTCACAATCGTCGACTTACCACCACTTACAGGTCCCATCAACAGTAAAATTCTTTTTCTAACGTCCAATCTCCGTGCTGCCGGATGGAAATATTCCTCCACCAGCCTCTCAATAGCTGTTTCAAGCCCAAAGATTTCTTCTCCAAAGAAATGGAACAGCTTTTGACCGTCTCTTTCCTCTAAACCAGAACTTTTAATCATATTGTATACACGTGAATGGGCAGTTTGGGCAACCTCAGGTCGTTCTTTCACAATTTCTAAATAATCTTCAAAAGTACCTTCCCATTTCAATCTGTTTTCTTCATCACGATAACTCTTCACCTTTTTTAAAATGTCGATAATCTTCCCTCCATTCAGGGCTATTTTTATAACATAATATGATATTCGAGTCATTTTGATACCCAAATCTATTTCATTGCTGTTCGTTCTCCTCATTTTAAATTTTTTCTAAATGACGATAATAAAAAATTGGACTTATGGAATGAAAAAAATCGGTTATTCTAAGTTGGAAGCAAAGGAGGTTTGTTCATTGGTTCGGCATCTTATTTCATTATTAGCGTTTACCATAATAGGCTGTATCGCATTTCCCAATTTTTCTTCTGCACAGGAAGCACCTTCTAGAGAGGAAGTTTTGAAACAGCGTATGACCTATTATGTGCAATTTGAAGAACTATTTGTCCCTTGGTACCATTTAGCTGCCATCGATCAATATGAGCGAAATATACAATCTGTGCGTAAAGATATTCCGAAAAGTGACAGATTTATTGCCATTCAGTTTTCCAATGAGTACTGGTCGGGTGCATTGAACCCAGAAGAACTGGATACATCCCCTTCTACTATCAATTATTTCGGAGGTATGGGGCTCGATGGTGATGACGATGGCCTTGCGAACCCAAACGACGACGAAGATGTAATGTATACATTGTCCAATTATTTAAGTCATTTCGGACCATCCAATAGCCAATTTAAATTAGCTCTCTGGGAGTATTACAAAGATGAAAAAATCGTCAATCAAATTTTAACGATTACCAAACTTTATAAGCACTTTAAGACAATTGAACTCGAAACACATACATTC
>JAVWKG010000003.1:0-59886 GCA_036638655.1 Lysinibacillus sp.
TGCTGCTTCTTCTTCTTTTGAAAAGGGCTTGTGAAAGGTTTTCCCCTTTATATAACCAAGAAGGGCGGGGATTTCAATCCACAGTTGCATGAGAGAAGTAAATAGTCCGCTCGTTGTTTTCATCCTTTCCTCATTTTTCGACATTATATGATTTGAAATCTGTTAAAATGAAAAAAAGTGCAACAGCGAATTGACTGTTACACCTTTTTTAAAGTAAAAGTACTAATCATGAGTAAAGCTAAAATTGGAAATAAGAATAAATAGAAGGCTGGGTTGAACAGATTTACGGCGAAAAATGTTAATGTTAAAAATGTCCCAGCAGCAGTAATAGGTAAACCAGTGAAATATCCATTATGTTCACTGATATTAAATCTTGCGAGACGCATAGCGCCACATACAATGTATAGCACAGTCATCATCATGCCGGCAAAACCAAAGTCAGCAAGAACTACTTCATACATTAGTAGAGCTGGAGCTACACCAAATGATATAATGTCACTCATAGAATCTAATTGCTTACCTAATTCGGATTCTTGTCCGAGCTTTCGAGCTACTTTTCCATCATAGCGATCGAGTAAAGCGGCGATAAAGATAAATAAGACACTGTAGCTATAATATTCATGTAAAGTGGCCATAATAGCTGCGCCACCGAAAGACATGTTACTAATTGTAATAAAATTTGCTGCGTGCGATTTCATTTTCTTAACCGTAGTATCCACCAACTTGTGATAAAAAAACAAGGGGGATCACTCCTTTGCACTTAAGATATTGTACCATTATACTTCTAAAGAGAAAAAATTAACAGCCTAATTTAACTTTATTCAGCAGTGTGGACAGTTATTAACGAAATGAAAAAGAATAGTCACATGCGTAATAACGTAAATTATATTGTCTCTGCCTAGGCAAAATTAAATATATTGGGGGCTTTTCCATGATGAAAGAAAAATTATATCAAAGCTTAATCGAATTGACGAATGGTAAACAATCGTCTTATTTACTGCAAACTATAGCGAAAGCACGCTGGAGTAAACGAATTATTCCGAGCTATGTTAAACTATACGATATTAATCTGGATGAAGTTTCAAAAAATGTACAACAATTTTCAAGTTTGCATGATTTTTTTACGCGAGAATTACAAGAAGAAGCGAGGCCAGTTATTTCAGATGTGCAAACTTTTGCTAGTCCAGTTGATGCGAAAATCGAATCATTTGGGCGAATTGAGTGGGATATGACTTTCCAAGTGAAGGGGAAACAGTATGCCTTAACTAATTTGCTTGGTAATGAAGAACGTGCTGAGCACTATATGGATGGGTATTATATCGTTTTTTATTTGAGCCCGGCTGATTATCATCGCATACACAGCCCGGTAGATGGAGATGTTCTTCGCCAATATACGCTTGGTAATTCATCCTATCCGGTCAATCGAATGGGTTTAACATATGGTAAAAGACCGCTTTCTCATAACTATCGTCAAGTGACGGAGCTAAAGCTAGCAAATGACGACCAAGTGGCTTTCATTAAAGTTGGTGCAACTTTTGTTAACTCCATTATTTTGACGAACACATCTCATCAATGGCAAAAAGGGCAGGAAGTGGGTTATTTTTCGTTTGGTTCGACTGTCGTTATGCTATTTGAAAAAGATTCTATTGCATTTACAAGTAACGTTGTAAAGGGAAACCCAATTCGAATGGGTGAAGCTTTCGCAAATATGCTATAATATATCGAATAATACGTTTAGTTAGGGGTAAAGATTTTGTATAATTTTTTATTGCCAAATGAATTTGTCACAAGTGTTTATGACATTACACCTGAAAAACTTAAAAACCTAGGAATTCGCGGAATTATCACAGATTTAGATAATACGTTAGTAGAATGGGATAGAGCAGATGCGACGGAAGAGCTTACTGCTTGGTTTTTGTCTATAAAAGAAGCTGGTATTCGTATTATCATTGCTTCAAATAATAATGAGGCACGAGTAAAACAATTTGCTGAACCGTTGAATATTGCGTACATTCATCGAGCGAAAAAGCCTTTAGGAAAAGGATTTTACAATGCCCTTGTCCAACTAGGCTTACGTCCCGAGGAAGTCGTGATGTTAGGAGATCAGCTGTTAACAGATGTTATGGGAGCTAATCGTTTAGGCTTACACACAATTTTAGTAAAACCTGTTGCACAATCGGACGGTTTAGTAACAAAATTTAACCGATTCGTTGAGCGCCGTGTGTTTAATGATTTACAACGAAAAGGTATACGTACGTGGGAGGAAAAAGAATGATCGAAATGCCAAATTGTATTGGCTGTGGTACAACAATTCAAACAGAAGATAAAACAGCAATCGGGTATGCACCCCCATCATCATTAGAAAAAGACGTTATTATTTGTCAACGTTGCTTCCGTTTGAAAAATTACAATGAAATACAACCGGTGTCATTAACGGATGATGATTTTTTACGCATATTAAATGGCCTTGGTACACAAGAAGGCTTAATCGTAAAAATCGTTGATATTTTTGACTTTAACGGTAGCTGGTTACCAGGTTTACACCGCTTTGTTGGTAAAAACCCGGTGCTTTTAGTTGCCAATAAAGCAGACTTATTACCGAAATCAGTGAAGCCTAAAAAGGTGATTAACTGGCTGAAGCGTGAAGCGAAGGCATTGGGCTTACAACCGATTGATGTACTGCTTGTTAGTGCACATAAAGGTAACGGGATGCAGGAAGCTATGGAAGCGATTGATACGTACCGTAAAGGCAAAAATGTGTATGTTGTTGGTTGTACAAACGTAGGGAAATCAACATTTATTAATCGTGTCATTAAGCAAGCGACTGGTGAAGGTGAAATCATTACAACATCACATTTCCCAGGAACGACATTAGATATGATTGAAATACCATTAGATGACGGTAGTTCACTATATGATACGCCAGGGATTATTAATCATCATCAAATGGCTCATTTTATCGATTCGTCTGAGTTAAAGTATATAATGCCTAAAAAAGAAATTAAGCCAAAAGTGTTCCAGCAAAATCCGGGGCAAACTTTGTTTATCGGTGCATTAGCACGCTTTGATTTTATTCAAGGGGAACGATCAGCGTTTACAGTGCATGTAGCGAATGATTTACCAATTCATCGTACAAAGTTAGAGAAGGCAGATTCACTTTATGCAGATCATAAAGGAGAGCTACTGGCGCCACCGACGACGGAATTTATCCATAAATTACCTGATCTTGTTCGCCATGAGTTTTCAATTAAAGAAGCTAAAACAGATATTGTGTTCTCAGGGCTTGGGTGGATTACGGTACAGCACGCAAATGTTGTAATTGCAGCCTACGCACCAAAGGGTGTACAAATATCAATTCGTCCATCGTTAATTTAAGCGAAAAGCTTAATAGAGAGTGGGTCGAGTATAGGGAGGGGGGCAGAAATAATGAAAAAATGGTTTGCAGTTATTGGTGAACCTATTGAGCATTCAAAGTCACCGGCGATGCATAATGCTTGGTTTGAAGCATTGAATATCGATGCAACATATATTCCTGTTCATGTGACACCAGAAGCTTTACCTGCAGCGGTTGAAGGCTTTAAAACGCTTGGAGCAAGTGGATGGAATGTCACAATCCCACATAAATCAGCGATTATCCCATACTTAGATGAACTCGATGAATTAGCTGAGAAAATGGGTGCGGTGAATACAGTTGTAAGAACGAAGAATGGTAAGTTAAAAGGATTTAATACAGACGGTGTTGGGTTTGTGCGTTCTTTAGAAGAAGCGGTTGGCAAGGCGCATAAGGACAAGCCGGTGCTTCTCATTGGTGCTGGGGGTGCTGCGCGAGGTATTGCGTTTGCCATGCAACAGCAAGGATACACAAATTTAACAATCGCCAATCGTACTGTCGCAAATGCACAGGCTATCGTGCAGGAAATGGGTACAGGTCGCGCCATCTCACTGAGTGAAGCGGAAGAACATCTAAATGAATTTGGTATTTTAGTGCAAATGACGTCTGCTGGGCTGTCAACAGGACATTTTTCAATGCCTTTTTCATTAGATAGACTCGCGAAGGGCGCAATTGTTGCAGATATTGTGTATAATCCATTAATGACGCCTTTTTTACTAGCGGCTGAGGAAAAAGGTGCACAAATTGTAACTGGACTTGGTATGTTTGTACACCAAGGTGCGATTGCTTTTGAGCATTGGCTAGGAGAATATCCAAATACAAATTCAATGACTGCTCATTTGAAGGAGCAGTTGGGAGGACAATAGATTTTATGTTAACAGGTAAACAAAAACGCTTTTTACGTGCAGAGGCACACCATTTAACACCGATTTTCCAAGTAGGAAAAGGCGGCGTAAATGACGAAATGACAAAACAAATTCGACGTGCATTAGAGGTACGTGAGCTTATTAAAGTCCGTATTCTAGATAACTGTGAAGATGAAAAGAATGAAGTTGCAGCTGGACTTGCCCAAGGTACACATGCTGAGCTAGTGCAATTGATTGGTTTAACAGTTGTACTTTATAAAGAGTCGCGCAATAACAAAAAGATTGTGTTACCAAAACCAGCGAAGTAAGGTGAGCTGATGAAAAAGGTCGGTTTACTTGGAGGCACGTTTAATCCATTGCATATGGGTCATTTAATGATGGCAAATGAAGTATATGAAGCTTTAACATTGGATGAAGTTCGCTTCATGCCAAATGCAAAGCCACCTCATAAACAGACAAGGCATGACGCAACAGATGCACAACGTTTGGCAATGGTGGAAATGGCCATTGAACCGTTTGCTCATTTTAAAATAGAGCCCTATGAAATTGAAACAGGTGGTATTTCATATTCTTATGCTACATTAAAGGTACTGAGTGAACGCGAGCCAGATGTCCAGTTTTATTTCATCATTGGTGGCGATATGATTGATACATTGCATACATGGAGTCATATTGAGGAATTACTTGAACTGGTGCAGTTTGTTGGTGTTAGACGTCCAGGAACGAATGGACAAACAGCATTACCGATATTGATGGTGGATATACCACAAATCGATTTGTCGTCAACAATTATTCGAGAACGCCTAGAGACTGGTGGATCGGTTACGTTTTTATTGCCTGAAGCAGTAGAAAAGTTTATTCGAGAGGAAGGTCTTTATGGAACGTGAAGATTATTTAAAAGCGATTGAGCCACGTATGCCGCAAAAACGCTATATTCATACGTTAGGTGTGATGGAAACAGCTATTCAGTTAGCTGAGCGCTATGGTGCGGATGTGAAAAAAGCGGAGACAGCTGCTATTTTACATGATATTGCCAAGTATGCTGATGTTGACTGGATGGAAAGTATTGTGCATACTAACAATCTTGATGTGCGACTTCTAGGTTGGGGTAGTGAACTGCTACATGGACCTGTTGGAGCATATATTGCAGAAAGCGAGTTTGGCATTACGGATGTGGATTTATTGAATGCCATACGATTTCATACGACTGGTCGAGCAGGTATGACTCTGCTTGAAAAAATAATTTTCGTTGCGGATATGATTGAACCGAATCGTAAATTTGCAGGTGTAGACTATTTAAGAAAAAAAGCAAAAAAAGATTTGGATAAGGCGGTCAAGGCATGTGTGCGTCATACTATGGCGTTTTTAATCGACACAAAGCAACCAATTTATCCGTTATCAGTAGAATGCTATAACGATATGATGAAAAGAGAGGAAAGTGAAGGATGACTTCAACTTTATTACAAGCAGCTTACAAAGCAATCGACGACAAACATGGTGAGGATATTGTCGTATTAAACATGCAAGGAATTTCATTACTAGCAGATCAGTTTATCATTTGTCATGGTAACTCGGATCGCCAAGTACAAGCTATTGCACGTGAATTACAAGAGGTAGCAATCAAAGAAGGACATGAAATCCGTCGCGTGGAAGGCTTTGATGGCGCACGTTGGATTTTAGTAGACCTTGGTGATGTTGTTGCGCATGTTTTCCACAAAGACGAGCGTTCATATTATAATTTAGAACGTCTATGGGGCGATGCACCGCAACTAGACGTGCCACAAGCATAAGTTTTGAGTAGTTACGAACGATTTGCAGAGGTGTATGATAAGCTGCAAACGGATATTTCTTATGAACGCTACGTAAAATGGGTAGAGGCTCATGCACCAAGTAAAAAATTCCCCCAACTTTTAGATATCGGCTGTGGCACGGGTGTGCTTGGTCTGATGCTTGCGAATGCCGGCTACAAGGTAAGTGGAATTGATTTGTCTGAAGAGATGTTAGCGATGGCGGCAGAGCGTTTTGCGGAAGCGGGACAGCATGTGCCACTTTACTGCATGTCGATGCATGAATTAGATGGTTTTGAGGCGCTAGATGCTGTGACGGTTGCGATTGACTCCCTGAATTACGTTGTGGAAGAAGCGAACGTTTACACAACGCTAGAGCGTATATATGCGGCGTTACGTGAGGGTGGTCAACTGTTTTTTGATGTCCATTCGTTATTTAAAATGGATGACATCTTTTTAGATGGTCCATTTACGTATGATGACGGGAATATTAGTTATGTCTGGCATACAGAGCCTGGCGAGTTTGACCACTCGGTTGTACATCAAATGACGTTTTACGTGTGTGAAGAGACAAGTGGCTTGTACGAGCGTTTCGATGAGGAACATAAGCAACGTACATTCCCGATTGAGCAGTATATGACGTGGCTTCGTATGATTGGCTTTACTGATGTTGAAGTAACAGCTGATTTTACAGATGAAGCACCGGAATATGAAAGTGAACGTATTTTTATTCGTGCAGTGAAATAATAAACAGCTTGTTGGATGAATCTCCGACAAGCTGTTTTTATGTTTTATTGACTTAAATCGTTTCTTGCTTACAGTCGAGGGTCAACAGGATCACTTTCTAAAGCAAGTGTTGCGAGTACACATTCGTGAATACGTGCCGTAGATTCACCACGAACAAAACGTTCAATACCTTCCATTCCAAGTGCAAATTCACGTAAAGCATGTTTCATTTTTTTGCTTGGGTTGCGTTCTTTTAATTTTCTAAGGGAAGAAGGGTGTAAATAGTCCATGCCATAAATGATACGTAAATACTCACGCCCACGTACTTTAATGGCTGGTTGAATTATTTTACCACGATGCATTGTAACAAACGTTTCAGGTTTAATGACAATCCCTTCATGACCAGCGGCAGTCATATCTTCCCACCATGCGATTACTTCTTGTTCCGAAGCTTCGTCAGAAATGACTTTAAATTCGGTTTCAATACAAAGCGCCGAATTGTTTGCGAATAGCCGGTTCATGTTCATATGCCATGTATGTGGTTTATGGAAAAAGGTTTCCGAACTATGTGCTAACACATGGAAGGGTGCAATCTGAATTGTAGATGTATCTTGGACATCCCAACAGTAGTTTTTGTAAACATTTGAAAAACGTTGCGCATTGTCAAGTAACAACGTGTATTCTTGTAGCCAGTCTGTCACGTCCATGTGCGTTGTTTGACGCAACTTTTCCATGAGTTTTGTGCGGTCCATCAATGCTTGTTCGGCTACATGTGCATATTGCTGATCAATAAGTTGCTGTGCTTTTAAGTTCCAAGGTAAAATTTCTGCATCGAGTAAGACAAAATTAGTATTGAATTGTTCGAAATAGTTTTTATCCAATAATTCTGTGTGTAGCTGTTGAACTATTGCAAGCTCTGTCTCTTTGTCGAAGAAGTGTCTTCCAGTACGTGTTGTAATAAAGCCGAGCGTTTCTGTATCGATATATTCCTTTGCAATTGACGCATCTCTAAAGAGCAAAAGCACAGCGCGACTACCCATATGTTTCTTTTCGGCAATCATTGTCTGGACACCATGTTTTTTATAATAGGCAAACGCTTCTGCGGGATGCTCTAATGTATCAGCAAGCGTAGATGTTTGCGGTGTTGGGCTCATCGTTGGAGGAATATAAAGTAGTTGCTCCAAAGGTAGGGTATGATGTGATACACCATCAATCGCTGCTTTTGCGTGAGCACCGTCTACTTTTACTTTTCCAAAATGTGCTGTTTCGACTGTAAAGCCTTCTAAAAATGTCTGGATATTAGGTGATTCGAAGCGTTGTGCTTTTGCCTCAAGCAATGGGTTTTGTATATCTCCGGCATAATTTTGGAGAGCTTCAACGAATTGAATCGTTTTTTCAGGGTAACGGAATGCAGTTAATTGACCGCCAAAAACAACGCCTTGGTCAATATTCAATGTATTGTTTTGCTTTAATGGACGTATTTTTGGATCATGTCCCCAAATAATTAGTTGAGATGTTTGATGTTCTGTAAACCAATCATTACGAATTGGTTTTCCTGTTGTATCTTGACCTAGTACATCTCCGTAACGACAAAAATCTGCTATTCGAGCGGATTGCTTCCCAATGTAACGGTCACGAATACCAGCATGCGTGATGACGGCTGTTGGAATACCGTTTTTAACTAAAACGTAGTGAGAAGGAGCAGCAAGTAAGCATTTTGCAAGACGGGTCTTTAGTACTTCAGCTTGTTCTTTGCCATAATTTTGTTCGTATGCAATGAATTCAGCTTCAACTAGTTCATCACCATGATGTAATGAAACTTTTCGCCCTTCTAGCCAACGAGCAATTTTCCAACCATGGTTACTATCGGTCATATAAGCAAGCCCCTGACTAATATGGCGCTCGAAAAATACCATCGTTTCAATCGATTTAGGTCCTCGGCTCATAATATCGCCAACCGACACAAAACGTCGTCCCTCTGGATGAATATAATAGCCTTCCTCGTTCAACGTATAGCCAAGTTTCCCAAGCAATTGCATGAACTCATCAAAGCAGCCGTGTATATCGCCAATAATATCGAGACCAGTATCCACATGGAGTAAGAGTGGGTCTTCTAGTCTTGTCAAAGTGAGCCCATCAGATTGTGTCACGAAATAGGTTTTTGCAAAGTTTTCTTTTTTTATGAATCGTTTTTCTGCTTTTAAAGTACGTGCCTGTTGTTTAATGCGCTTGCTTCCTCTTGGTTCTGATCGGTTGGTATCACGTCGTATTAATTCCTCGACAGACACGTCTAGTACAACAGCGCTTACAGGCACATGTAGTTTCTTACCAAGCGTAATGTATTTTTGCCTTTCTTCCGACTTCAAGTGAGTAGCATCAACAAAAGTTAATTTATTTAAATGGCATCTTGCTTGTAAAACGCTCTCCATCACATTAAAAGCTTCAGACGAAATGGCGAAATATTCGTCATATAAAATGTCCGATTCTTCTTTAGTCTGGTTTTGAAAATCAATGTAACTCGTATCTGACACAAGTAGTCGATATGTATCAGAACTAATAATTTCTGAAGGTATTATAAAGCCTTCATCTACCCACCTCTGTAAAAGCGAGGATTTTCCGCTATTGGAAGGACCAATAAGTAGAACAATCCCTGTGTGTGGAATCGTGATGTTCACGCGAATTCCTCCCTCTTTGTATAAATACACATTTGTGTAGGTTGTCCATATTGCTCATGTAGTTCTCCGATGCCTGTAAAGGACAGTTCATAGTGCTCATCTGTATTCATGTCATGACACCATTGCTGAAATTTAGCACGCGTCCATTCGAAGCGGTGGTCATCATGTCGCATTTCATCTAGTTCATAGACGGCGTTGTATTCGGCGTTTGGTGTCGTCACGATTAGTGTATTCGGGCTATACTGCGTTAATAGCAGTGCCATTACTTTAGGCAATCGTTCTTCATCAATATGTTCAATAACTTCACATAAAACGATGACATCCTTTTGTTGTAAGCGCGCATCGAAATAAAATAACGATCCCCAAGTAGGTTTTGGCATGACTAAGACATTTTCTAATGCGTCAAATCGTTTGACCGCTTTTTTCATAGCTACTGCATTCGGTTCCACGGCGAGTAGTTCATGGACGCCTTCAACATGGGCTAGTAAACTAGAGAGCTTTCCTTCGCCTGAACCGAAATCAACGATGGATGCTTTTTTTAGTAACTGCTCAATTGTTTGGACAATTTTTTCGTAACGTAATGAGTTGAGTGAAGCTGTTGATTTTTGTGTTGGTGCATTACTTTCATATAAATGCGAAAAGCGAAGGGCTCTTTTATATATTAATTCTTTCAAGGGATGTATCTCCAACCAGCCCTCACCATAACGCTGTAGCTTTTCTACCTCTAACTCATCGATAAAATAGTGTTTGTAATCATCTAAAACTGGAATGAGTACAAAAAGATGCTGCAGTGCTCGTTGTAGTGTGATATCAGCAGTTAATGTCATAAAACGTGCCCGATTCTTGTCGTTTATGGCATCAATAAGTACATTGTAACCAAGTGGTTCAAATAAGCATTGTATGTCTTCATTCGTCATAGTGGATGCGACGGGGCCGAGTTCAAATGAAAACGAAAATGTATGAGACACCCATTTTGAAAATTCTTCTTTCGGTTTGCCATTTAATGCGGTACCTAAAGCAGATCGAATCAGCGATAAAAAGATACTACTCACTGCAAATTCTCGATCATTAATATAATGTGTAATATCAAGTGCGTTGTCGTTTTGCACAAGGGCAAGTGCATCAGGTGTGACAAATATTGTAGCGGAGAGACTCGTGTCAGAAATATCATGATAGACAAGTCGGACATTATGACCTTTCTCACGACGTTCATATAAGTTATCTGGATTTTTCGATAATAAGTAAGAGATAGCTTTTACATTTTCACCTTGGGCCTTTATAGTCAGTTGCATGGATATCCTCCTATGTAGTATAAGAATGTTATAGCTAGCATAGCATACTTGGTAAATTCGTTTCGAGGGAAATGAAATAACTAATGTTCATCATCGAAACAAGTATATGATTACGTCTTTTCAACGAAACGGAAATATTGTATGATGGAAATAACTCCATATGATTTGCCTTTTGCATTGAAAGGGTGTTGTAGTATGATACAATCCGTTTTGCAGAAGTATGGCAAGCGTGTGCTATTCCCCAGCATACTCGTGATCATTGGACTTCTTTACTTCTATTTTTCGAATAACGACTCTTCAACTCCCCAAGAAGAGCTCATCGAAACAATTCAACCTACTGAACAACCAATTCCAGAACAAACGATAGAACCATCTGAAACGGCGGTTTATGTGGATGTAAAAGGTGCTGTTGTGCATCCTGGTATGTATACATTAACGAATGAGGATCGCGTGTTAGATGCTGTTTTACTAGCGGGTGGCTACACATCAGAAGCGGATACAAAGCTCATTAATCATGCGCAGAAGCTGCAGGATGAAATGATCCTTTACATTCCTATAAAAGGTGAAAAGCTAGAAGAAATAGTAGAAGAGTTTGTGCAAATGCCGACCACAGCAGGTGCAAGTGGTGGTACTGCGAGCAGTAGCGGTTCAGCGGATGGAAAAGTGAACTTAAACAAAGCGGACGAGACGACCCTCATGACATTATCCGGTATCGGTCCGTCAAAAGCACAGAGCATTATTGCTTATCGAGATGAAAGTGGCGGCTTTAAAACGATTGAAGATTTGAAAAATGTGACAGGAATTGGCGATAAAACATTTGAAAAGCTAAAAGAATTTATCACAGTGAAATAGATATTACTATGTTAGGATATTGACGTCACTTTTTAAAAAGGGCTACACTATAAGAGAAAATTGCGAGAAAAATTTTGGAGGTAGTCATATGGAGCGTATAACGTGGGATCAATTTTTCATGGCTCAATGCCATTTGTTAGCATTTCGAAGTACTTGTACAAGGCTTTCTGTAGGAGCAACAATTGTGCGGGATAAACGTATCATTGCAGGCGGTTATAACGGTTCGATTACGGGTGATGAGCATTGTATCGAAGAAGGTTGTTATGTTGTAGACAATCACTGTGTACGTACAGTACATGCGGAGATGAACGCCTTATTGCAATGTGCAAAATATGGTACGCCAACAAAGGGTGCAGATTTGTATGTCACTCATTTCCCTTGCTTGCCATGTGCAAAGTCGATTATTCAAGCAGGCATCGAGCGAGTGTACTATGCGACGGATTACAAAAACAATGTATATGCTGAGGAGTTATTTAAAAAAGCAGGAATTGAAGTGGTTCATGTACCATTTGATGAATGCAAAATTGACTTCTTGGGCGACGAGAAATTGGCCCTGTACATAGAAATGCTTGAAAAACTACGTGGCAGTGGTGTTTCACCAGAAGAATTGGCCCCCTATGAACAGAAGGTGAGCGAATTATTTGGACAAAAAATTTAAGTGGTAAATGGATTTTTATAGCAGTAGCTGTGCTCGTGGCGTCTATTTCGGCCCACGAGTCAGTGAAGTTTCTTCTTACTCTCATTCCTTTTTGTCTATGGCTGTTTTACAAAGGTGAAAAAGTTGTAGCCATTACAGCTGTAGGACTTGTTAGTATACTTTCTTTTCTCTTCTTCATAACCTTTCAATTGGCGGAAACTTCCCCCTTACCGTCAACTTTCCACATCACTTGGACTTCAGAATATAAAATTAACGGGCAGAAGCTCCGTGGTTTTGCAACAACAGAGGATGGTGACAAGCTATATGTCGTCTATACTTTCCATTCTGCAAAAGAAAAAGCTATGTATCAAGCAACACCAATTACAGGTAGAAAATATAAAATGGTCGGAGAGCTAGTCGAGCCGAACCCACCTGCACATGAATTTGCCTTTTCCATGAAAACCTATTTAAAAAGTAAAGGCGCTATAGGTACTTATGAAGTGTCTAGCTGGTCATATGTAGAAAAGAAAAAGTCCATTCAGACACTGCTTGCGCAGCAACGCTTTTCGCTAAAGCAGCATATTGAAGCTAAGTTTCCACCAACTTTAGTTGCCGAAGCGCAGGCATTGTTAATAGGATTGCAAGATAATGTCGATGATGAATTGCAGCGTGCTTATCAAAAATTAGGCATTACGCATTTATTTGCGATATCCGGCTTACATGTTGCCCTCGTCTCCTTTCTTTTTTACGAGGGGTTACTACGAATCGGTGTCCGGCGAGAATTTGCTACTATCGTATTGTTAATTGTTTTACCTGCTTATGGCGTACTAGCTGGCGGGGCACCTTCTGTTTGGCGAGCAGTATCGGTTGTGGAGCTAATCATGATTATGCGTTTTTTAAAATGGCGATTAGGGATAGATGATGCACTTGCTATTAGCTTTATTACTTTTGTATTGGTCGAGCCAGGTGTAATTTATCAAATAGGATTTCAATTATCTTATTTAGCATCCGCTAGTCTAATTTATTCGAGTGTATTATTCAATCAGGCGAAAGGGTGGTTGTCGCAGTCATTTTTAATCACCTTCGTATGTCAATTACTCGTCTATCCATTGTTGCTCTTCCACTTTTATGAAATATCTATTTCTTCGCTATTTGTAAATATTGTTTTTGTGCCGCTGTTTTCATTTGTCATATTGCCTATGAATATCGTTCTACTTTTTGTCACCTTTTTATCGAGTAATCTAGCACAACTATTTTTTGTTATTTATGAGCCATTGCGCGGTTGGCTTACTGATTTTATTTTATTTATGCAGGCACTGCCTTTTCAAATGTGGGCACCAGGTAAACCAAGTGTTGGACTAGTGCTATTAGCGATGTTGAGTGTGTTCGCGGGTTTTTATTTTTTGGAAGTGCGACGCTATCAATCTTTTTTGTTGGTCATTAGCGTGCCGATCATTGCGATTCACGCTGCACCGTATTTTTATGATGAAATGCGGATTACTTTTTTAAATGTTGGGCAAGGTGACAGTACGGTTATAGAGATGCCCTTTAGAAAGGCTGTATACGTCGTTGATGCGGGTGGTTTGCTCCGTTTTGAACAAGAGGCTTGGAAAGAGCCAAACAGCCTGTATGAGGTCGGTAAGCAGGTTGTCGTGCCATACTTAAAAGGAAAGGGGATTCGGGAAGTTGATGTCTTCATCGTGACTCACGCGGATGCCGATCATGTAGAAGGGGTAGAAGAAGTGCTGGAAGAAATTCGAATGGGTGAAATTCATGTTACACCGGGCTCCCTTGAAAAACCTGTTATGAATGATTTATTAGTTGAAGCGAAAAAACAAAAGGTGCCGATTAAAGAAAAAATGCAAGGTGCTGCTTGGACGATTGATCATACACAATTCCATTATTTATGGCCACAAGATACGATTTATGAGGGCAATGATGACTCCTTAGTGCTCTATATCCAGCAGGGAGCCTTTAAAGGGCTATTAACAGGGGATTTAGAGGAATCGGGTGAGCAAGCTCTATTAGTGCAATATGAAGCGCTACTGGGCAATATGAGCCTTTTAAAAGCAGGGCATCATGGGAGTAAAACGTCTAGTACTGAGCCTTTTGTGGAGCTATTGCAACCGAAGCTGACGATTTTCAGTGCGGGTTTGAATAATCGATACGGACATCCAAATGATTTGGTGGTGGAGCGCTTTGAGCGTCGAGGCTTGCGAACGATCACGACTGGAATAGATGGGACAGTTGAGGTAAGCATTCATGATGGTAGGATGCAGCTAGAGTAGTGCGTGCAAAATTTTGAATCGAGTGTGCCAAGCAGAAAAGGAGCCATCTCAAATGATTTTTTGAGACAGCTCCTTTTTCTGCTGTTTAAAATTGTAGATTACATAGCTACGAAATCTACTACTGTTGCGATGATGAACATAACAGCGAAGACTCCGAAAGAAACGCCGAAACCAATACCAGAATCGATTGCGTCATTACGTGTACATTGAATGTTTTTACCTTCAAATGGATTCATTGCTATCCCTCCAATTCTGTTATTTATTATAAGTCAAACTTTTCATAAAAGCTATATTGAAAACGAGAATTACCATGACCTGTCTGATATAGACATAAATTTAGACAAAGTTCCATTGTAAGAAAAATCATGTATACTAATTATACTGTATTTTAGGAGGAACAAAAATGATCTCGACGATTTGGAATAATATAAAAAAAGGGGACATCGCGCCAGTTTATTTACTCGTTGGAGAAGAATCATATTTCATCGATGAAACTGTTGCCCGCATTAAGGATGGGCTTGGTAGTGAAGAGGAACTGGAGTTAAGTATTTTTGATTTGGATGAATTACCAGTAGATGCTGTGATTGATGAGGCTGATACGATTCCATTTTTCTCCGAACGCAAACTCATTATCGCGAAAAATGCCTCGTTTTTAAAGGCGACAGAAAAAGGTAAAGAGAAAATTGAGCATGATGTGAAGCGCCTAGAGGCCTGGCTGTCACACCCATCCGACTTTTCGGTGACGGTATTTATAGCGCCTTATGAAAAGCTGGATGAACGAAAAAAAGTAACGAAAATGATGAAGGAACATACATTGCTCGTTCAAACTGAAACGCCGAAGGAGCAGGATTTAGCTGTATGGATTCAAGGGCTTGTGAAGGCGGAAGGTAAAACGATCAAGCAAGAGGCGCTTGAGCTGTTAGTAACGATGGTCGGTGCAAATATGCTTCAATTGCAAATTGAAATCGAAAAAATGTCGTTATATTTAGGCGATAGCGGTGAAATGACACCGGAGCTTGTAGAAGATTTAGTCGCTAAAACATTAGAGCAGGATGCGTTTAAAATGTTAAATGCTTATTTTGAGCATGATCATGTGAGGGCGCTGACAATTTATCATGATTTATTGCGTCAAAAGCAAGAGCCTATTATGCTTGTTGGTTTACTTGCATCAAATGTGCGTACGATGTCTAATGTATTTTATTTGATGAAAAAAGGCTACCACCCGCAGCAAATTGCGAAAAACTTAAAAGTGCATCCTTACCGTGTGAAGCTAATGGTTGAACAGCGAAATCGTCCTTCTGAGGAAAATTTACTAAAAGCATTGTATCAGTTAGCAGAGGTGGATTTACAGCTGAAAACAGCAGGTGGTAATCGCGAGCGATTCCTAGAGCTGTTTTTACTGAAAAAGATATAAAAAGTTAAAAATGGCTCATTGCCAAAACATGTAACGAAAGGCGGCGACTCCTGCGGGATTAGCGAGACAGACGAGACCCCGCACGAAGCGAAGCGTAGGAGGAGGCTCGTCGCTCGCCCCGCGGAAAGCGTCCGCCTGTAGTGGAATGTGCTGTCAAGTACTGATTATGGTGATGAGCCTGAAAAATAGGCATATAAAGTTTGATGGAGGTTTTGACTATGCAATTAAGAATTCAGTATATGGACAATTTACGCGCTATTGCGATTTTTGGTGTGCTATTACTACACGCTGCAGCAGCATATGTTGTCATGTATGGAAAAATAGATGTACTCGATTGGCAAACGAGCATTGTCTATAATGCATTTTCTCGTTGGTGTGTGCCGATTTTTTTAATGATTAGTGGTGCATTACTATTAGGTCGCAAGGAAGATTCTTTAGGTGTGTTTTTTAAGAAGCGTGCTAATAAAATTTTAGTTCCGTTCATTGTGTGGTCGATTATATATTACGCATGGGCTACGTATATGTGGAGTCCGGGCTATTCAGTGAAAGAATTTTTAATCATGTTATTCAATAACAAGGTGTATTATCATTTATGGTACTTTTATGCACTAATAGGTATTTATTTATTAGTCCCTATGTTTAATATTTTTATCAATCATGCAACACGCCAAATGATTACGTATGTCGTCGGTTTATGGATACTATTTTATGCAGGATTCCGTTATTATTCGTATATAGTAAGCAATGAATTTACATTGTTTTTCCCGCTAAGTGAGTATATAGGATTCTTTTTACTCGGCTATTTGATTGCAAAATTTGAGTTAACGAAAAAATGGCGTGTGGCGATTTATGTAGCTGGAGGATTTGGTGCAGTGGAGACTATTGTGCGCACAATTACATTGACGGAGGCGCAGGGTGTATTTTCAGGGTATGCATTTATGTATTCTAGTCCCAATGTCATCGCTATGAGTATTGCTTTATTTGTTTTCGTGAAATATTGGGTAAATCATAAAGCGGACAAAGGTACATACAAAACAAGTGCTTTTGTAAAACTTTTAGGACAAACGAGCTTCGGTGTATTTTTAATCCATCCAATGGTGTTAGATAAAGTGCGACCATTCTTTTTTGAAGGCTCTGAGTTATTTATGAAACCATTATTTGCAATTCCACTGCAAGTCATGATCATGATAGCAATTTCTACGCTCATTGTATGGATCATTCAAAAAATACCGGTACTGCGGAAAATCGTATAATCAATTATTTGAAAAGCAAAAGGCCAGTTACTCCGTTAAGAGTGACTGGCCTTTATATACAATTACGCTTTTTTAGCTAGGCGTGACTTTTTACGAGCCGCCGCGTTTTTGTGGATAAGTCCTTTTGAAGCTGCTTTATCTAAAGATTTGTAAGCTGCTTGTAGAAGTTCTTGTGCGTTTTCAGCTTTTTCAGCAACAGCGTTTTCAGCTTTTTTCACTGTAGTACGCATTGCAGATTTCGCTTGAGAGTTAGCAATGTTAGCTTTTTCGTTAACTTTTACGCGTTTAATTGCAGATTTAATGTTTGGCATATCTTTCACCTCCTAAATCAGTTCCGAGATGATAACTTCTCATTGATTTCTTTGTCAATACAACAAAAATCATTTTAACAAATACACGCCTAAATTGCAATAGTTAAATGCAAAGAATATTTACTTGACACTTTGAACAGACTAAAACGCGAGGTGATATAAATGAGTGAAATGAATTGGAGTCGTACAGATTTAATCGATGAATCGGAAGAAATCGTCTTACATCAGACAAGGGAACAAAAGGAAAAGTTAGAGGATACAAGCGGTGTTAAAATTGATGATAGTAAATACGGTCGTGTCCATGTAACGGATGTGAAGGTAAATGAAGATGGAGAAAATAGGATTGGAAAAAAGCAGGGGCAGTATGTGACAATCTCAGTTCCAACATTAACCGTAGATGATAAGGATGGTTTCTCTCAGCTAGAAAGCGTGCTGCTAGAGCAATTAGAAGCGCTTCATGCAGATCTTACATGGGGTGAAGATGATAAAGTACTCGTAATCGGACTAGGCAATCGTGTAATCACACCAGATGCAATCGGGCCATTTGCGATTGAACACTTGCATAATAGTGAACAAATTGATGAACGCCTTATTATGTATGCACCTGGTGTTACAGGGCAAACTGGTTATGAAACGGGTGAATTTGTCGCAGCACTAGCAGAACGGATAAAACCGAATCTAATTATTGTCATTGATGCATTAGCGACCCGTGCTAGTACTCGATTATGTAAAACCGTGCAATTGACGAATACAGGTATTCACCCTGGTTCAGGTGTTGGCAATCAAAGACAGGAAATTTCCTATGAGGTGCTTGGTGTGCCCGTCACAGCGATTGGTGTACCGACCGTAGTTGATGCACCCGTGCTTATCGCAGACTCAATAGAGCTTATGCTAAGGTCTATTGCATCGCGCGTTGGAGAGCGAGGGAAGCCTTCAAGTAAACTTTCGGTGACATCTTGGCATCCAGATGAAAAGCAGGAAGTAGATATGAGCTTAGTAACACCTATTTTTGGAGAATGGGCGACATGGCCAAAAGAAGATCGTCTGCAATTGTTTGAAGAAATATTTTCAACAGCACAATCACAATTAATGGTTACACCGAAGGAAATGGATTTGTGGGTGGAACATTATGCAGTGTTAATATCGTCTGTCATTACGAAATGGATAAGTAATAAAAATTAGTCGTTCTAAAATCACTTTCCTTCCCATACCTTAAGTGGGAGGAGGGTGTGTTCTTTGCTAAAAAAACTACAATGGTCATGTGGTCTATTATTGTTTTTCTTCGTATTACCGGTCATCGCTGGGCAACTTCCGCTCAATAAGCAAGAATCATCGGCACCACCGAAACAAGCAGATGAAAAACCAGTCGTGTATGCCGCAACATCACTTTCAGATCAAAATGTTTTAGAAAAAACAAAAGATCCATTCAATGTATTATTAATGTTTACACATTCTCATGAAGCCTATGAGCCAATGGTTAAACAAAAGACTGGGAAAATCGCAACTTCGGACGCGACAACGAATATTTTTAACATGCAGGATACTTTCAAAAATCATTTCAGTTTAAATGGACTACAAACAGAGGTGTTAGACGTTGATGTGATGAAAAAAATGAAAGCAGAAGGCAAAGCGTTTCATCAGGCTTACAGTACGATTCGTCCGTATATAAGTAAACAACTAGAAAAGAACAACTATGATTTAATTTTAGATCTACACCGTGATTCCTTGAAGTGGGATCGCACAACAGTAACGTATAATGGTGAAGCCTATGCAAAAATTGCAATAGTAGTAGGAAAAGAGCATGCAAACTATCGTTGGAATACGGCGTATGCTGAAAGCTTATCGAAAACAATGAATTCAATTGTTCCAAATATTTCAAGAGGTGTTATTTCAAAAGGTGGCGACGGTGTTGATGGGCGGTACAACCAAGACCTTTCGAAAGAAATGCTGATTATTGAACTAGGTGGTATTGGTAATAATGAGGAAGAAGTTAATCGAACAATTGCAGTGTTGGCCCGAGCCATTTCAACTGCGTTCGGTTCACAGTCCGTTCAGTAATATCGATACAACATAAAATGATTCGCAAAAAGAACTGTAGCTGAGAGCTCATCGAGTATGGTGAGTTCTTTTTCGTTTTGGCGAAAAAATAGTTGGGAAATGGGAGTGGAAAGTATAGTGATTCTTACTTGCAATAGGTTTATTTTTGAGAGCAGGTGTCCTATTCGTAATTCGTAGGCACATGTAAAAATGAAGCTACAATTGTCCTGCTCCTCACCCACATATTCCTGTATATATGCCATCGTTATTCATTTGCATTAGCACCAAAAACACTGATTTATATACCTTATCTTGTACAGTCTTAAAATCACACAAAACACTTAAAGTATTGATGTTATCGGCTTTCTAGTCTTATTCCTGTTGTGCTTTGCATACCGTTCATAGTATAATTCAGTATAGTTTAATTAGGAGTGGAAGATATGAACCGAGAAGCACGTTTAAAAAGACAAGAGAATATTCGAAATTTCTCTATTATCGCACATATTGACCATGGGAAATCTACGCTTGCTGACCGCCTTTTAGAGCAAACGAAATCACTGACTTCCCGTGAAATGAAAGCACAGCTACTCGACTCAATGGACTTAGAGCGTGAGCGAGGCATTACGATTAAATTAAATGCAGTACAATTAAAATACGAAGCAAAAGACGGAGAAGTGTATACATTTCATTTAATTGATACACCGGGACATGTCGATTTCACATACGAAGTGTCACGTAGTTTAGCGGCATGTGAAGGCGCTATTTTAGTCGTGGATGCAGCGCAAGGCATTGAAGCACAAACGTTAGCGAACGTGTACTTAGCACTTGATAATGACCTTGAAATTTTACCTGTCATCAATAAAATCGATTTACCAGCAGCAGACCCAGAGCGAGTACGTCAAGAGGTCGAAGATGTTATTGGTCTGGATGCTTCTGAAGCGGTGTTAGCTTCTGCTAAAGCAGGTATCGGGATTGTAGATATTTTAGAACAAATAGTAGAAAAAGTACCTGCGCCTACAGGTGATCCGGATGCGCCATTACAAGCGCTTATTTTTGACTCCGTGTATGATCCGTATAAAGGAGTTATTATTTCTATCCGTATCATGAATGGTACAGTAAAAGCGGGCGATAAAATCCGCATGATGGCCACGGGAGCAGAGTTTGAAGTAATTGATGTCGGTATTCACACGCCGAAAATCACACCTCAAGCAGAACTGACTGTTGGAGATGTTGGATACTTAACAGCGTCAATTAAAAATGTTGGCGACACACGCGTAGGGGATACAGTTACATTTGCGGATCGCCCGGCAACAGAAGCGTTAGCTGGTTACCGTCGTTTAAATCCAATGGTGTACTGTGGTTTATATCCAATCGACACGGCAAAGTATAATGACTTACGTGACGCGTTAGAAAAATTAGAGTTAAATGACTCTGCGCTTCAATTTGAGCCTGAAACCTCACAAGCACTTGGCTTCGGCTTCCGTTGTGGATTCTTAGGACTTTTACACATGGAAATCATTCAGGAGCGTATCGAGCGTGAATTCAATATTGACCTTATTACAACGGCACCATCTGTAATATACGATGTGCATATGACAGATGGTTCATCGAAGAAGGTCGATAACCCTTCAATGATGCCAGACCCACAAAAAATTGACCGTGTGGAAGAGCCATATGTAAAAGCGACGATTATGGTACCAAAGGATTACGTTGGGGCTGTGATGGAGCTTTGCCAAATTAAACGTGGTAATTTCATATCGATGGATTACATTGATACGACACGTGTTAGCATCATTTATGAAATGCCGTTAGCAGAAATTGTTTATGATTTCTTTGATTATTTAAAATCAAATACAAAAGGTTATGCATCGTTTGACTATGAGTTAATTGGTTACAAACCATCGAAACTTGTGAAAATGGATATCCTTCTAAATAGTGAACAAGTCGATGCACTGAGCTTTATCGTTCATCGCGACTTTGCTTACGAGCGTGGAAAAGTCATCGTAGAAAAGTTAAAAGAATTAATCCCACGTCAACAATTCGAGGTACCAGTGCAAGCAGCAATTGGTCAAAAAATTGTCGCACGTTCAACAATTAAATCAATGGGTAAAAACGTTCTTGCAAAATGTTACGGTGGTGACATTTCACGTAAACGTAAATTACTCGATAAACAAAAAGCGGGTAAAAAACGAATGAAACAAGTCGGTTCAGTCGAAGTTCCCCAAGAAGCATTTATGTCTGTGCTGAAAATGGATGATACGAAGTAGTATAAGTTAAATAGACAAAGAAAAAACCAGGCAAAATTATGCCTGGTTTTTTCTTTGCTCATCAATCTAAAGTACCTGTACTAACAATGGACGTAGTAACTTCTATATCTATTTCGAGATTACTAATGATTTGTTCTTTCTTTTCTTTTGTCCACTGTCCGTCGTAGTACATGCGGAAATTTTCACTTAACCCAATCGGATCAATTTTAAGTTCTTTAAGTTTCCCTAAAAATTGATCAATATCTTTTTCAATTTGTTTATCAATATCATTTTCCAGCTTTGTAATATCATCCAATGAAACCAACTTCTTCTCTCTTTCACCTCGATATTCACTAAGTGTACCTGCAATTTTCAATTTAATAGTAAGCTTAGGGGAATTCATACTTTTATTGCTCTTCATTTTCACCTTGCTTTTAATCAAGTCAATCATTACCTTTTCTTTGCCATGCCCTTGATCCAAATCAAGAACTAATGGTGCTAGCTTTTTTTGCCCTTGAAGTGCTTGAATGATGAGCGCCTCATTGTGTGTTATCGTTTCATACATATGTTTATCTTTAAATAACGCAACGCCCTTAATTTCTACATGCCCCTCTTTTTTTTCGATTACAGGCATAATCGGGTCAAACACCGGATTGGTCATGGTGTACATAAAATCGTGAATATTTGTGTTTGGATTAAATGCAGTATTGATGGTAGGCAGTAACAGATCATTTAAATAAAAGTTTATGTTCGGTTTATCGGGATACTTAGCTCTTATCAATTCCTCTCCGTTCTCTTTAACTACAGCAAGAAGCACTTTATTACCGAGTTCAGCATTTCTATATAGATGCCGAATTGCTTTTTCTACGTTTCCTTCTCGGGCAAATTCCTCGTTAATAAGAACAACACGTAATTGGTTTAATACAATCTTTTTATCAGAAAGTGCCTCAATATCGACAATGCCTTTAGAGACTAGGTCAGTAGAAACGGTGAAAATCTGAGTGGTCTCTTTTGCGTCAGGAGAATACTGTGGGATTGCGACACTTAACTTCATCGTATGTCCGTCGATATAGTCAAATGCCATAATGCCAACCATGCCAACACCTTCTAATGGTATTTTTACCTCTCTTCCTGAACAGCCTGCCAAAAAAGTAATGACAAGGAAAATTGTAGCTAATAGGAAATTCCTACTCATGGTTGCACCTGCTTTTTTCGAAGTAAGTATACAAGGCTTAAAAATATTGGCCAAATGACTAACACATAACCTACATAATTATTTCCGATAAATAGTTTTTTTTGGAATTCCTGAGAAAAGGGCATTTTCACCACTAGGAAAATAAAGAAGGCGAGAAGATATAAATAGTATTTCTTTTTCCTCGATAAAAGAGATTCCATTCCTTGTTTTGCACTCCATAAATAAACTGCTGTGGTAGTCAAAATTAGAAATACCCAAATGGTCATTCCAATAATATCGATTCTTTCAACAAATGAAAATTCCCCAGCTTTAAACAAATTCAATACCGAAAATTCTACATGCTTCAACTGCCATTCTGAGAAATACATAACGCTTACAAAGGTGGTGATAAAATAAAGACTTATACTGATCCAAACACCTAGTAATGCATGTTTATAGGCTTTTTCCTGTTTGACAATATAGGGGAAGTAAAACATGATTAATTCGTAACCTAAGATAGATAAATAACCTTTTTTCATCGCTTCATAAAGTTCCCTGCTATTGAAGTTAAATAAAGGAAATATATGGCTTACATCACCTTTTTCAATTGCCCAACGTACAAAACTAAAAACACCAATAGTTACGAAAAAAGTTAATATACAAAACCTTGCGATGGATTTTATTCCTCCACTTACAATATAAATAAGTAATAGGAGGAAAAAAAGCACCGGAATAGTAATAGGTTGTTCTGTGAGAACTGTACTCTGTATAAGATGCATGTAATCACTAATAATTCCCGCTATAAAGAGAATTAATTGAAGGATAATTATTAGACTGATGCCCTTCCCTAACCATTTTCCTAGTAGTATTTCATTGATGCTAAATAAGTTATCGTTAGGAAACTTCGTGCAAAGCCAAATAATTGACCATAGTGTTAAACTGGCCATTACTCCAAATAACAAAGGGGCCAGTGTTTGACTATAGCCGAGGGAACTAAGTCCTTCGGGGAGTGATAGAAGTCCCGTACCAATCATTGCGCTTTGCACTAAGAAAATAACATGATAGCCATTTAAAACTTTCTTCCTGTGTGTACTCATTTTAAATTACCCCAATTTCCATGAAGTATGTTACTTTTTCTGTGCTCTTGATATTCCCTTGCGCCCTTTGAGATATGCTGTAGGCAACCTTAAAACACTATCGAACAAATCTGAAGCCTTCCGAGGAATGAAAGGTGTCATATATGGCGTTCCTAAAGAACTTAAATTTAGTAAATGAGCAAATAGCCAAGCGAGAGCTAGCATTTGTCCGTACAACCCAAATAAACCTGCAGATATAATAAAAATATAGCGAATAAACCTACTTGTGTTACTCATTAAAAAAATGGGTGGAAGAAAAGAAAGTAGGGCGGAAGTCGCAACTAACACAATCAAAATATTACTAATCAGTCCGGCTTCTACCGCTGCGGTGCCAATGACAATACCTCCTACGATACCAATCGTTTGTCCGACTTTCGCAGGCATTCGTGAACCGGCTTCCCTTAAAACTTCTATAATTAATTCGATGAACAATACTTCAAAAAGTGGTGGAAAAGGAACTCTACTTCTTGACTCTTGTAGGTTCAGCAGAAGTTCGTAAGGGAGAATTTCTGGATGAAACGTGATGGCAGAGATATAAGCAGGTGTAATCATGATCGTCAAGAAAAAGCCGAAAAATCGAAGCATCCGAAGTAGGGACGCTGTTGTCCACCGGTTGTAATAATCTTCAATCGTAATGAACATTTCCATAAATGTAGTTGGACAAACGATGGCTGCTTGACTATTGTCCATAAAAACAACGATTCTTCCATCAAGGAGATGCTGACTGATACTATCTGGTCGTACGCTCATGTAATACTGTGGAAAAGGCGATAAAGGATTGTCTTCAATTACTTGCATTAACACAGAGATATCCGTAAATATCGGATATTCAATTTTATCTAATCGCTCTCTTAACGTATCTAAATTTTCTTTGTTTATGAGATCATCGATATATAAAATAGAAATTTTAAAATTGGATTCTGTCCCCAATATACGATCTTCATTTTTTAACATGGGATTTCGAATACGTCTACGTACTAAAGAAATATTTGTTTCTAACGATTCTGAAAAGGCATCTTGTGGTCCGATAACGGTCGACTCTGTTACTGTATCCGTAATAGCACGTGTAGGAGCACTATACGTGTCTATACTTAGTAATTTATTTGTTTTATGAAAAT
Source organism: Lysinibacillus sp. (assembly GCA_036638655.1). Classification (GTDB taxonomy): domain Bacteria; phylum Bacillota; class Bacilli; order Bacillales_A; family Planococcaceae; genus Lysinibacillus. The sequence continues at coordinate 25,204 of JAVWKG010000003.1, forward strand.
ACAAAAGTGTTTGACCCGCAGTTAGTTTTGTAATAACACCCTTAAAATCGGATACATCAACAGGCTCAGCTAACTGATTAATCTGCTCCATATAACTACATAAAGGAACTAATATCAAATTTTGGAACGTCATTAATTCCACAAGAGAGTTGGAATGAATGGTAGTAACAATACCTTCACTTGTTGGGACTTCTTTAAATAGGACATCATCAATGTGGTTAGTAAACTTCTTTAAAATCTTCATCGTTTCTTCAGCTAGAGTAGCCTCCACAGTCGGTGGTCTTTTATACTGCTGATTTCCTTTTGTGGCACGTACCAATTTATATTTCAAAAGTACCACACGCCTTTCTCTAGATAGATAAAATTAGAATATCCATTTTTTGAAATTGTATGTATGAAAGTTACTAACGAAATCTAGCGAAGCTGATTATGGCAGGTGCAAACGCAATGATGTAAAGGGATGTTAAGAATTTCTGCTATTTTTTCTTAAGGTTTGAATTTAAAAATGTGATTAGTAATTCAAATCAACGAGGTGAATCAATGTGAAAAAAACTTCTATCAAATAGAGTAGAAGCCCTTCCCATAGAAGATGTAAATAAAATGTTTGAACGGTTTTTCAGAGGAGATCGAGCAAGAATAGATGCACAAGAGACAGGTCTTGGACTATCGATCTCCAAAAGAATTATGGAGCTTCATGATGGGGATATCCGTGCGCTATACAAGGATGGGGGGATTACCTTTATCGTGGAACATCCTATATATAAACTAATTACATAAATAGATTTTTAATAAAAATTGAGATATGACCACACAACAGTAATGATAGTAACTGTCCTAGCGAAGGTCGCTGTACAAACAAAGGGTCAAAGCTGTGTTCGACTAATTGTTTATTTTTTTACAATTAATACAAATAAGCTTGCTAAAACACAGAAAATACCTGCCAAGAAAAAGGCCCAAGTGTAAGTATTGAAGTATTTATAGATGAGTCCTCCACCGAAAGCAGCCACAGCAGCCCCGGCCTGGTGAGATGCAAAAATCCAACCATATATAATACCACTTTTTTGTGTGCCAAAAATTTGTCTGGCAATACTGATAGTTGGTGGGACTGTTGCAATCCAGTCTAATCCAAAGAAAATCGTAAAGATTATGAGTAATGTATAGGATCCATTCATTAAGGCGAAAGGTAGTAAAACAAGAGACGCTCCCCGTAGCATATAATACCAAAATAATAGCCAACGATTATCGAAACGGTCAGACAACCAGCCGGATAGTGTTGTTCCAACCAAATTGAAAATCCCCATAAAGGACAGCAGTGAAGCAGCTGTTACTAATGGAATACCAAAACTAATACAGTACGATACAAAATGCGTACCAATCAATCCACTTGTTGAAAGTCCGCAAATGAAAAAACTAGCAGCCAATAACCAAAATTCTTTTACTTTAACAGCCTCAAATAAGCCGTTAAAAGCAATAACTATAGGGTTTTTTCGTGGGCCGTCATTTTTTTCTTTGATTTCTTTTTCAAGTCCGTAAGGTAGAAGACCGACATCCTTAGGCTTATTTTTCATAAACAATAAAATAAGAATCAACATAACGAAACTAAGGAGCATGATTAAAGCAATTGCCCAGCGCCATGAATAGCTTTCAATAATCATCGCAAGTACTGGGAGTAGAACTAGTTGACCTGTTGCTGTGCTTGCGGTTAGTATTCCTACTGCAAGTCCTCTTTTTTTCTCATACCAATGATTCGCGACATAGGGGCTTAAAACGGTTAAAAAGAGACTTGAGCCTAGCCCAATTATAATGCCCCATATGAAGATGAACTGCCAAGTTTGATTCATGATAAGAGTTAGTGTAATCCCTATGAGTAGCGTGGTCATAGCTATCAACATCATTTTTTTTAAACCGATGACTTCGAGTAGTGCTGCCATAAAGGGACCGGAGATACCATATAAAAAAAGACTGATTGCGAAAGCCAGTGCGATAAAGGATCGATCCCAACCGAATTCACTTTCAAAAGAATTAATAAAAACCCCGGATGATGACATCGTAATTCCCGCTACAATAATGGAGAAAAAAGTTATGACTAAGATGAACCAACTATAGTGAACACGCTGCATAATTACACCCCTCTGAATTTATATATGTATATACATATATAAGGATAGTAATCGTTTAATTATCTGTCAATCGTTATTTTTTGAATATTCAAATTGTGTGATTTGGTGTTAAGATAATATAGTACTTACCTAGAGTAAATAGACTAGAAAGGAGATCTGTGAAATGAGTACAGAATATAATGATATCGACTATTTACAAATTTGTGTATGTGCAAACCTTAGAAGAAAAACAAGAGTCGTCACTCAGCTTTATGACAATCAACTTCAATCAACGGGGTTAAAAGTAACTCAATACTCAATGTTGGCAAATATTGATCGACAGAAATCCGTCTCAATAAGCAAGTTAGGTGAGATTTTGCTACTAGATCAAACAACTGTTACACGCAATGTGAATATATTGAAACAAAGTGGTTATGTTACGATTGTGAGAGACATACAGGACTCCAGGATGAAAGTAATATCTCTAACTAATAAGGGGATGGAGAAATTAAAAGAAGCAACACCGATTTGGCAAGATATACAAAGGAAAATTATTAATGATATCGGTTTAGAAAAATATAAAGATTTTTATGAAACGCTAAAGAATATACAAAAAATCATTGAAATATATGATAGATAGCTAAAGATATAGTTCACTTTTAAAGCTAGAAACATATACTCAAATGTTGATAGTTTGCCAGTACATGCTACAACAACTTTCGACAGTAGATATTATGTGAAAGAAAGTACAATAGCATTGCGAATATGACGTTATTTAGTCTGGCTTAATGATTCCTCACGGTGAACTTGTGATAGTTGGTGGCATGGTGGTGACTTTTAGTGCCTGTGACAATCGGCAATATACTCGGGGCGCTATTATTGGCTTTGTGTATAGGATGAATGTGAGAGGGGAGTAGAAAGGGGAATAAGCTATTGTGAAAAAAGTAATAGTTGTAGGTGCTTCAGGTGTTCTTGGTAAATTAGTATGCACGGAGTTACTTCGAATATTCGACTCAAAAATCGATTTAGTAGTGACAGATTATAAAATAGATAGAGGTCAGCGTTTTGCTGAATCTTTGAATCGAGAGGTTACATTCGAATATTTAGATGTAACGAATGAAGAAAATATAGAAAGGGTTATTAACAATGTCGATATTGTAGTCGTTGTGTTAAAACAAGAAGATCCATACATACAAAGAATCTGTATAGATCATCGCATTCTATGTATCGATGTTACACCATTTGCCAATTTTATTGGCAAGGTAAAATTACTACGGCAAGACGCTGAAAAAAATGAGGTAGGTTCTATTGTAATGTCTGGATTCTTTCCAGGATTATCAGGGGTGATGGTTCATAAAGCCGTTTCAGATTTTCAGCAAATAGATGAAGTAAATATTGCCTTGCTACAGAATACAAACGCCAAAGCTGGCCTATCAGGAATATTGGATATGTTGAAAATCATTTCTCAACGTGTGGCGGATCATTCGAGGCGTTTACCAGGCTTTACGATAAAAAGAAAAATATGTTTTGATGACCCGTCCAATAAAAGAGAAGTGCGGTTAATTGACCACGCAGAAAAGGGAATTCTAAATCAAAAGCTAAACGTAGGAACTATAAACTATTGGACTTCTTGGAATCAAGCCTTTTTCAACAAACAAATTGCTTTGCTTAAAAGTCTTGGCGTAATTAATCTCATACTCAATCTTAATAACCATAAAATTCTTTCGAAAATTGTTAAACATAACCCTAAAAAAGATGAAAAGGCTTATTTAACTGTTGAGGTAAAAGGAATAATTGATACTAAAAAAAGCGTAAGAACATTATCCTTATCAACCTTTTCAGATTATCACACAACAGCGATGGTAACAGCTGCCTTAGCCAAAATTGCCGTACATAAAAAAATCAAAGGTGTTGTTTGTCCTTTTGAAATAACGAATGTTGAAGAAATACTAGCTGAGATAGACTGTAAAGATATTGTAATGAGAGAATTTAGTTAGTCCTTGTCTGCGTTATGATGATGAGTCATATTGGCATAATAACTGTAAAGGGGTGAATGATTTGGAAAACATACATCAATTGAAACAAGCTATAAAAAAGCTGAGTGCTGAAGATGCAAAGTCGACGCTTTTCCTGTTGTTAGTCAATGGTGCGTTAAGCGAGGAACAGCTGCGGGATATGCGACGCTCTATTTGTAAAGTGGGCGAGGAAAAACAAGCAACGAAAAATGCGCAAACGGTACATATTGTTTTTGGTGATTCACCAGGTGGGAGCTTAAGAGCAGCATTTCGAGAAACGGACTATGAACAGACAGAGGAAATCATTGTATTATCAGATATGCTGTCGGTTGGTCCATTGAAGGATTTACATATAAAAGCGGGTATTGAAGCTCGTTTCAGGTGGCTTCAGGAGCGTTATAATCTTGAGCACGACGACTTTGAGCAGTTTAAGCAAGGTATGCTAGAGGCTGTAGAAAAAGTGAAGAACATTCCGCCGCATCAGGATATTGTTATTTGGACTTGCCAAAATGCACATGAGCAGACGGGCTTGCGCCTTGTTTTAGCGATGTTAAAGGATAAGTTGAATTCGGTATTCGTTCTGGATACGTTTACGGCTTTTCATGAAATCCATGAGTATCCACAATTAGCTGAGGATCATTATCCGAAAACATCAGGAGAATTAACTTCAAATGCTTTACTTCTTTTGTACGAACAACATGAAATGCGCCCTTTGCAAAAGGTCAAGCGACAGACGTTATGTGAGGAAGGCGCGCAGATGCTCTTGGATGACTATAATCTCATTCGTACATGGGAACATCGGGAGCTATGGAATAATCACAATTTGGACCGAGATGATGCTTTTATTATTGCCTGTGCCAAAGGACTGCATGAGGAAGATGGGACAGTTACGTTTCACAAAGCTGCTCGTTTAATTGGCGAAGTTTTAGGTCATATGGAACAACATAGAGGAGACGAATGGTTAGAATATCGTCTGCGCTGTTTAGTGGAGCAAGGCGTCTTTGCGTATAGTGGCGATTTAAAGGCCATGCGCTATTATGAAGTTAAATTGAATGCTGAATATTTGAAGAATCATTAATTTTAGATGTATTTATGTTGAAACAAGTGAAATGATTTAACCCATAAATTGATACTTTAAGCTACCACATCCCTAGAGGTTGTGGTATTTTTTGTATAGTGTAAAATAAACTAGAAAAACGACTAGAAGGAGTGTAAGTCATGTTAAAAACAGAAGTATTCGAACAGCTGAAAAAGGCCATGAAAGAAAAAGACGTGTTGGCAAAAGGTGTGCTAACTCTTGTGAAATCAGCCCTAGATTCAGCGGAGAAGGAAAAGGGCGAAGCGTTGTCTTCTGATGAGGGACTTGCGATTATTAACCGTGAAGTAAAGCAAACCAACCAAGCATTAGAAGGGGCACAAACGGCTGGTCGTGCAGACCTTATTGAAAAAGAGGAAGCAAAGTTAGTACTCTTAAAATCATTTTTACCAAAGCAATTGACGGCAGATGAAATTGTAGAAAAGCTAACAGCAGCAGGTGTTGTAAAGGGCATGAATATGGGAGATGCTATGAAAATCGCCAAGCCATTATTAAATGGTCAAGCTGAAGGCGCTGTCATTTCAAAAATCGTGAAAAGCTTAATTTAAAATGAGGAAAAAAAGGCACTGTCTTGCTCAATATTGAACAAGAAGTGCCTTTATTGTGATCCCTTGATAGGAAATGTATTGCGGAGATTCACCTATCATGATTTAAAAAACGGTATCACGGATTTATAATATTAATTCCATAAACCTGCTTTTTCTAATTTCTTTTTACCTTTGAATGCCATGAATACTAATGCTACGTTGATTACTAACATAACGGCAATTGAGTATAGAACTAATGTATAGCTACCAGTTAAATCGAATACAAAGCCATATGCAGGTAATGCTACAATACCAGCTACTGCTAAACCAAGAGCTGCAGTTGCGTAGATTTGCGCGTAATCTTTATTACCAAATAACGATGATGTTAAAAGTGGTACTAATGTTCCTAATGAAGCAACGACGAAACCATAAATGCCAATAGCTATATTAAACATTAATGCGTTCTCGGGTACTGTTAAAAGAATACCAACTGGAACTAAACCTAATAACATTGCGAAGATTGCAGTATTTTTTGCTCCAATCTTATCACTTAGAAAACCGAAGACTAAAGCTCCAACTACAACACCAAGCGACCAGAATCCCATTGCATTACCAGCGAACGTCACGTCATAGTCTAACCCCATTGCAAAAGGTGCAACGTGTTGACCAAAGCTACCTATTGATGTGATAAAGAAGAAGAATAACAATAATGCATAAAATGCGCTAGATTTTTTCGCTACAGCAACCGAAACACCTTTGGCTTCTTGTTGTTGAGAAGAAGCTGGATTGTCAGCTTGTACTTCTTCACTACCTAATGGTTGTAAACCTTTTTGTTGAGGAGCCATGCGAATTGTTAATAAAATGACTGGTACAACAATGGCCATTACGCCTAGACCTAATGCGATATACGTAATTCTCCAACCTTCGTTAGCGATTAAGTTACCAGCCATTGGTTGAAGGATGGCACCGAAAATACCACCTGATGCTACCATAAGACCCATTGCTAAACCACTATGCTTTTTAAACCAGTTATTGATTAATACTGGACCAGCAATTTGCGTAATGAAAATTGAACCAATTGACATTGGGATACAGAATAAGTACCAACCCCATACTGAGTTCATTAATCCAAACATAGCAAAGCCGCCAGCTTGTAAAATTATTGCTGTTACTAAAACAACTCTTATATCGTATTTCGCCATGATCTTACCTGCGATTGGTAAGAAAATCATTGTGACAATGGAGGAAATACTAAAGTATAAAGATAAGCTACCCATCCCAATGCCTAAGTCATCTGTAACAGGTTTTAAGAATAGACCACCTGCAGTCATAATACCGCCTTTAGCCAAACCGACCATAAGCGCTACGCCTAATAATAACCACCATGCATAGTGGATTTTTTTCTTTTTCTGAGTCATAATGTACTCCTCGTTTCAACATAATATTTGAATGCCATTTTGTGTAATCAAAATGGCATTGTTTTCGTAATAATTAGCGTAATTTAACTGATCCGCCATCTACCATAATTGTTTGACCAGTAATATAAGATGAATCTTTGCTTGCTAAAAATACTGCAACGCGACCGATATCGTCTTCAATTTCACCTAGTCTTCTTAGAGGGATTTTAGATAGCATTCCTTGGTAATATTCTGGGTTTTCTTCAGCCCACTTTAGCATACCTGGTGATTTAGCGATCGGTGCGATGATGTTTACATTGATGCCAAATGGACCAAATTCATTCGCTGCCACACGTGTAATGCCACGAATTGCTTCTTTTGCAACTGCGTAAGAAGCTTGGTTAACGTCACCGTTGATGCCAGCGCCTGATGCGAAGTTGATGATATTGCCTTTTGATTCTTTTAAATATGGTAGTGCAGCTTGCATTAAGTAAAATGTTGGATAGAATCCAGTGTCAAATGATAAATCGAAATCTGCTTGTGTTGTATCAGCAATCGAATTCATGCGTGATGCATGTGCATTATTGACTAAAATATCTAATTTGCCGAAACGTTCAATAACTTGTGTCACAATGTTTCCTAGTTTGTCGTGTTCAGCAAGGTTTGCTTGAATGAACATGGATTCTGGTTGATATGCTTGTAATGTCTTAATCGCTTCATTTCCTACTTCTGCATTTAAGTCAACAATAACAACTGTTGCTCCCTCTTTTACATAAGCAGTGGCCATTCCCATACCGATACCGCCTGCTCCTCCTGTGATAATTGCAATTTTACCTTCTAGTTTTTTCATTATTATTACTCCTTTGTAGTGAATTTATTAGTATCTAAAACCCTGTTTGAGCTTAAAGAATTCCTTCTTATCCAACTAGTTTTTACCGTAAGCCATTTAAATATCCACTAATATTCAAATAGAATGTCTAGACGAAAACTGGACAAAAATTAGATATCACTTCTAAGTATTCAGAAAATTAAGTTACAAAAAGTGTCTGAGTTACTTTATGTAACTATAATAACTTGATAAATATAATGTGTCAATAATATGAACTTAATTAACTAGACGCCTTTCAATTAAAAGAATTTTGTGATAAAGTCAAATAAATAGTCACTTTGTTATTAATAGTTACTTTCGAATGAGGTATAAATCCTTTTAAGGAGGCACTTGTCTTGCTAGTGAAACATAATGAAGAAGTATGCAATAAAGTTGATAAAGCTTATCAACTTGTAGGGAAAAAGTGGATGTGCTTAATTATCCATTACTTAGTGGAAGAGCCAAAAAGGTTTAGTGAAGTGAATGCACTTATTCCCGATTTGAGTAAGCGAATGTTAACAGAGCGCATGAAGGAACTAGAGGATAGTGGGATTGTCATTCGCAATGTCATAACAGATCGTCCTGTACGTACAGAGTACTCCTTAACTAAAAAAGGGCATGATTTAGGCGCGGCGCTAAAGACTGTTGAAACTTGGGCTGGTAAATGGTTGTAGATTATTTAATACATTGAACATGAATGATTTAGAGAGCTTTGAAAAAATCCGTAATTGAAAGCGTCTAATTTCTTGAAACACTCAGGAGATTGGACACTTTTTTTATTGTCAAAAGGTTTCTTTAACTATCTTGAAAAATTTGATAGGATTTTGAGAGTTCTTTCGTGTACGATGATTTTAAAGAGGTGGATGAAACATGTGGCGTACGGCAATTAGTTGGTTATTAATCATGATGACGACTTTCATGATGATTTATATGGTTTATCATGAGTCCCAACCAGTGCAAACTAATAAACAAGCGGTTAAAGGGGAAATCGATTTATCAAATATTTCTGATGAACAAAGTATTTCAACATTAAATGGTCAGTGGAATTTCGTCCCAGGTGAGTTGCTTGAACCACATGAATTTTCACGGGGTAGCCATAATATTCAAAAACAGCAAACACCTTCACCCTGGAAGGCGGATACGCAAATTGGAACCTATCAGCTTATTATTAAGTTGCCTGCCCACTGGCGTGACATTGGTCTTCGCGTAAGGAATATTTGGTCAGCGCATCAGGTTTACATAAATGATACTTTGCTAATGACTGAAGGCACTTTAGGTACCACTAAGAAAGATACAATACCAAGCAATCGACCATATGAAATATATTTAGATGAGATTAATGAAGAGCATTTAGATGAATCCGTAGGGCGTAATAAAGAAGTGTTTTATTCCAGCAATGAAAAGTATGTAATTAGCAATTCAGTTCAAACTAAAACGATAGTACTTACCATCCAAGTATCTGACTTCTATAATGCACGGCAAGGAATAATTTTCCCTATTGATATTGGCCAAGCTGATGCGATTCGAAAGACAGTTGCAAGAGATACGAATATCGAATGGTCAGCGATTTTCATTACATTTCTGTTTGGACTTTTCCATCTCTCAGTATATCTTTTGAATACCAAAGAGCGCTCATTTTTTTATAGTGGGCTTTTTTTCCTGAGTTTTGCGGGAGTCGTTTTAACAAGAGGTGAACGTACCCTTATAAGGGAGTTCCCTAATATCCCTTTTGAGTTCTATTTCCGACTACAAGATAGTATTACGTACATAAATTCAGCTTTGTTGTTATTTTTCTCTCTCTACATGATTAGTGGTTTTATAAAGCGACGTACAGCAATTATTATTAACGCACCACTTCTTATTTATGCGGCGGCTAACCTTATTGTGCCAGCGAGGTTATTGTCAGGCCTTCAAACGCCTATTTTCTATTACATAAATATCATTTCGGTCTTTATTTTCGGGCGTTTTGTATATTTATTTTTCAAAGAAAAGTCTATTATTCCGAGGAACGAATTTAGAGTTTTGGTAGTATCTTACTTTTCACTCTTTTTCTATGCCTTGAGTAGTACATTTGATCAGTTCTTTTTCTCGGGGCGCAATGTTATCGGTCAACTGGGCATTCTTGGTTTTATTCTCGGGATGAATGTATTTGTTGCGATGAGACTATTTAATCGTACAAAAGATGCTGAACGGTTCAGTATCCAACTCGAAAAGGCGACCATTGGAAAGGACTCGTTCCTTGATGTTACAACGAACGAGCTGCAACAACCGATCTATCATGCATTAAACGTCACTCGCTCACTTTCGATAACAAGTAATACCGCTGAGCATCGATTGCTCGAACAACAATTGGAACGTCTTCTATATCTCGTATGTGATTTGCAAGATTTTACACGAATTAGATTCCAAGATGTTCAAATCCCTGTTCAGCCTGTTAATTCTAAAATGATTTTGAGCCATATCGTCAAACTGCATGAAAGGACACTCCTTAACACGAATACAAAACTTTATATAAATTCGGGTCCACCGCTACTTGTCAAAGCTGATGAACTACGGCTAAGTCAAATCATGTACCGAATTTTAGAAACTACTATTACCAAAGCTAGTGGTGGAAAAGTAATCGTAAACATTATGAAGATTGAGCAGGATGTTTCAATTGTAATTGAAGGAAAGGGCATTAAAACAACCGTAACACCTTCTATTGCAGCAGATGAAACAGGACAATCAATTGGGCGTACAATCATTGAACAATTGGGGGGCACCTACCAAGTGGAACAACTTGAAAGTGGTATTCGCTTTGTCATCACTCTTCCGTTTGATAGTTATAGTGAAGCTAATGAAGAAGTATATGTACCAATGGTAACATCCACGTTGTTTGCAGAGAAAACTGAATTGCCGAAGATTCTTATTGTTGAAGATGATGTTGTACATGCTGAGGTTTTGCAAGCGTTATTGCAATCAAAATATAATGTCCAATTAGCACATTCAGCTGCGGATGCACTTTGCCTAATAGAGAGGGAAAAACCAGATTATTTGATTATCGATGAAGTTATGCCAGAAATGGATGGCATTTTGCTAACTGAGGCTATAAGAACTAATGTCGGTTATCTAGACTTGCCAATCATTATGCTTGTTACGAGTGAGTATCCTACGAACATCTCGCGAATTTTTGAAGCTGGCGCCAACGACTATATTAAAAAACCAGCTACAAAAGAAATGCTACATGCGAGGCTTTCGGTCATGATGCTTACAAAAGAAGCAATGACTCAAGCTGTCGAACATGAAATGGCTTTTCTACAAGCTCAGATAAAGCCACACTTCTTATATAATTCACTCTCTAGTATCATCTCTTTTTGTTATACTGACGGAGATCGAGCAGGGCACTTACTGACAATGCTATCAACATATTTGCGTTACATTTTCGATTCAGGTATAGAACGCCATCAAACAACACTTGAACGTGAGCTAGAAATTATCCAAGCTTATGTAATAGTAGAGCAAGCACGATTTGGTGAGAGATTAGTAGTTATATATGATGTGGATGATCAAATTGCCACTCAAGATATTGTAATGCCGAGTCTACTTATTCAACCGTTAGTCGAAAACGCTATTCGTCACGGGATATTCGAAAAGGATGGAGTAGGACAAGTAAATGTGTCGATTCGAAAAGATGGAGAACAACTTGAAGTAACAATTGAAGACGATGGGGTCGGTATGTCACTAGAACAAGTAGAAATATTACTGAATGGAAAGGTGACTAGCAATCAAGGAATCGGCTTTATCAATGTACAACGCCGTGTAAATGAACTAAAAGGTGGAAATCTAAGTGTACAATCATCTATTGGAAAAGGTACGCGCATGACATTGCGCCTTCCTTTGAAAGGAATTTGAACATATGTGGAAAGTCATTCTTGTTGAGGACGAACAACCAATTTTAGACTTGGAAAAAAGATTACTAGAGCGAGAAGGCCTCTTTGATGTTATAGCAATGTATACAGCGCCTAAACAAGCACTTTTAGAACTAGAGGGTGTCAATGTTGATGCAATAATTCTTGATATTGAAATGCCGAAGATGACTGGTCTGGAGCTCGCTTCACAACTTGTCGAAAGAGGAATCGATGTGCCAATCATTTTTTCAACGGCATATTCAAAATATGCCATTGATGCATTTAGAGTTCAGGCACTCGATTATATACTTAAACCGATGACACCTAATATCGTTAAGCAAGTTGACGAGAGGCTAGCCAAGTACTATGGGCGTGCGGGTGGTAAGTTAGAAACAGGTAAACTTGAAGTGCAATTATACGGGGATACGCATGTCCGCCAAAATGGAACCGCTATTAAATGGCCGACTAAAATTACGGAAGAGCTCTTTTATTACTTGCTCATCCGTGAAAACACAGTTGTATCTAAATATCGTATAATTGATGACTTATGGCCTAATCATGATGACAAACGAGCTACGGCTAACTTATATAATACAATTTATCGTATGCGTCAGCTTTTTACTGAACTTGGCGTACCTATCCAAATTGACCGTGTAAATAACGGTTACGAACTTAAAACGGGAAGTGCAATTCAACTACAACCCTCAAAAAATCCAGAGGACACCTTATTGGAAACAAAAGGTTACCTTTGGAGCTATACCATCTTAACACCTCGATAATATTGAGGTGTTTTTTTATGGAAAATAGATAGATTTGTAGTAATGAAAATTCACCTCCAACTATTCTAAAACGCGCATAGTACACTTACTTTCCTGTAGTTTGAGAGAATTTTGAGAGTGATGACTTTTATACTAGTCTAGTAGTCATATTGATTCTGTAAATGACAATATGGGAGAAGTAGGATATTCATGCATAAGGAAAAAATTAAGGAGGTAGTGGAAGTGAAAAAAGTTCTTAAAATATTATTAACAATTGTAGTGATTCTAGCAAGCGTACCATTGACTCCGTACATAGAGGTAGGAGCTGTAGGAGTATCTGCAAAGCCAATTGCAGTTTCAGCGGGCTTTGATCATACACTGATTTTAAAAGATGACCAAACTGTTTGGGCAGTCGGGGGAAATGAGAAGTATCAATTAGGTAATGGTACAAATGTAAATAGTTCGACACCAGTCCAAGCAGTAAAGGGAGATGGTAGCCCGTTATACGCAACTGCTATTGCAGCAGGTAGTTCAAGTTCTTTAGCTTTGGATAGTAATGGGAATGTATGGCGTTGGGGCCAAGTACTTGGTTCGGCGGGAAGTTATAAAACAAAACCGGAAATGTTAAACTTCCCTGAAAAAATAATCGCTATTTCCTCAACAGGTAATGTTGGTCTTGTAATAGGCGAATCGAACAAAGTTTATGTGTGGGGTGATAATTCATCTTTTCAACAAGGGAATGGGAATAATAATCCATATAACCATCAATTTGAACCGAAAGAGGTTAAGTTAAAAGATGGTCAATCACTATTGGCCAAAGAAATTGAAGCGGGACAAAATCAATCCATAGTTATTGGGTTAGACGATAAGGTTTGGTTTTGGGGTGCGATAGCAAGATGGCAAGTTGAAGGGAAAAGTAGCTTCTGGCCAGAAAAAGTTTTAGATGTAAATAATCACGAAATCACAGCAACCGATGTAACATCTAGTAATCGTGGCTTTTCTTTGTTGAAACAAAATGGTGAAGTTTGGACAGTTGGAGAAAACTCCTTTGGTGAGCTAGGAGATGGTTCTGATCCAAATACAATAACAACAAAAGCCGTTAAAACAACGATTGAGAATGTGGAGCAAATAGATTCAGGCTATGCTCATACAATAGCCATGAAATCTGACGGATCGGTTTGGGCTTGGGGTGATAATACATTATCGCCATTAGGGGACTTAACAGATGTAAATCGTAATGTTCCTGTTCAAGTATTAAATGAGGATGGTAGTCTATATAAAGCGGCAAGTACGATTAGTGCTGGTGGAGGCTTTTTTATGGACTCAGCATTTTCTGTGTCTATAAAAAATGGGAGCCTCGTCACTTGGGGTGGTAATAATTCGGGAGAACTCGGAATAGATACATCTACAGTAATAAAAGACTATGCAGAAAAAAATCATACTGAACCAATGCCTGTTACGGTCACTTTTAATGCAAACGAAGGGAATGGTGATTCATCTTCTAGTATTGCATACAATGCAACTGTAGCAAGACCTGCGGATCCAGTAAAAACGGGATATACGTTTGCAGGATGGTTTACATCACCAAATGCTAATCCTAATGGGGGCGGAGGGTTTGTCTTTACTACTAAGGTAAAGAATGACACTACATTATATGCCATTTGGAAACCGCTTAACTATAAAGTGACATTCAATACAAATGGTGGATCTACTATAGAAGCGTTGGAAAATATAGTGCCTAATACAACTGTCCCAGCACCAAAAGCGCCGGAACGAGAAAGTTTCAAGTTTTTAGGATGGTATATGGATGCGGGATTGACACAATCATTTGAATTTACAACAGCTATCACAGGTAATCTCACTTTGTATGCAAAATGGGAAGAATTGAAGTATACAATGACATTTGATACGAATGGCGGATCAATAATAGAAGCGTTGGAAAATATACTGCCTAATACAACTGTCCCAGCGCCAGAAGCACCGGAACGAGAAGGCTTCAAGTTTTTAGGATGGTATACGGATGCAGGATTGACACAATCATTTGAATTTACAACAGCTATAACGGGTGACCTCACTTTGTATGCAAAATGGGAAGAACTGAAGTATACAATGACATTCGATACGAATGGTGGATCAACAATAGAAGCGTTGGAAAATATAGTGCATAAAGCAACTGTAACGGCACCAAAAGCGCCAGAACGAGAAGGCTTCAAGTTTTTAGGATGGTATACGGATGCAGGATTGACAAAATCATTTGAATTTACAACCGCTATCACAGGTGACCTCACTTTGTATGCAAAATGGGACCAGTTAAAATATACAATTACGTTTGAAGTAAATGAAGGGTCAGCAATAAGCGCAGTTGAAAATGTACTACATAATGCAACTGTCACGGCACCAGAAAATCCAAAGCGTCAAGGCTATAAGTTTTCAGGGTGGTACACAGATAAAGAATTGACAAAACTATTTGATTTCAAATCAGCTATTACTAGCGATGTCGTTTTATATGCAAAATGGACAAAGATTTCACCGCCGGGACCAACTTCACCGATTGAAGAGGTGTTTTATGTAGATGTAGTGGACGATAGTAAGCCAGATGAGCTGCTAGTTAAAACACCTATCAAACGAACGCGCGAAAATGGAGTCGTAAAAGATCAAGTAACATTTACAGCTGATAAAGCGCAGGAATCTGTAGATAAACTTGTGAATAAAGAAAATAAAATTTCTCGTATAGTTATTCCAGATATACAAGATGAAGTATCGGAAACGACTATTAATGTACCAAAAGAGTCTATTACAGCGTTGACAGCAGGTGAAACTAGCTTATCGATAGATTTGGCGTATACAAGAATTTTTGTTCCTAACGAGTCACTGAATACTTTTGCTGATAATCTATACTTCCGTGTTATTCCAGTGAAAAAGGAACAAGAAAAAATTGCAATCGAAACACGTGCGAAGCAAGAGAAAGCTGTCATAGAAATTGTCGGAATCGCCAATGCGAAAGTGGAGATTCTTGGTCGCCCAATGACAATTGAGACGAACATGCAAAGTCGCCCTGTCACTTTGACATTGCCATTGCCAGAAAATGCAACGCAAGAACAAATTGAAAATTTGGCTGTTTTTATTGAACACAGCAATGGTACGAAAGAAGTTGTCCGCGGTCGTATAGTGAACTATAAAGGTGATATTAAAGGTGTCGAGTTTGATATTAACCACTTCTCAACATTTACAATCCTTTATCTTGAAGGAGCAGGTGCTTATTTTGATAAACAAGATGGAAATAATGGCAAAAAGAATGTCCACATTCCTTATATTCGTGGATATGAAGATAATACATTCCGTCCGAATGCTTGGGTTACACGCCAACAAATGGCTGCGATGCTTGCTCGTCAATTAAGTAAAAATAATATTCCAGTTGCTAAAGAATATACGTATAAAGATACAGGGAAAGCATGGGCAAAGAATGATATTGAATATGTTCGTGAAAGAGGAATTATGACAGGTTACACGCCAAATGAGTTTGGTCCTAGTAACCATATTACACGTGCTCAGATGGCTGCAATTGCCATTCGCTGGATTGATAAACAGTGTGTGGATAATAAAGGTGAGGCTCTTTACTGCCAACCAACAGGAAATCAAATGAAATTTAAAGACGTGTCGGACAATTTATGGGCAGCAGATGAAATAGCTCGTATTAGTCAAATTGGCATTATGACCGGCTTTGAAGATGGATACTTCCGACCGCAAGATAAATTAACGCGTGCACAGGCTGTGAAAGTGCTAAATCGCTTGTTTAATCGAGGTCCAATTACGGAAACTATCGAAGAGAAATTCACAGATGTTTCGAAGGAGCACTGGCCGTACTACGAAATCCAAGAAGCTTCTATCGAACACAAATATACGATTTCAGATAGTGTAGAGCTTATCAAAAAGTAATACCATTTGGTTAATCTGAAAGTGAATTTTGGTCAACCGATAATTTAAATTATTCGGGGACCCTTTAAGTAAGTTTGAGTTGTAACTTATTTTAAAGGGTCCTCTCTTAAAATTCATGTTGAAATTCGAAAGCTTTAAATAGCGATATTGAAAATGGAATGAATTGAATGATTAAAGCTATAAAAAGTACACGTTTTGAACTTGCTATTTAACGTATGCTTCAGAAAAGGCGAGATTCGTTTTATAGGTAAGGAGGGAATGATTTATGAATAAAATACAAGAACTATATGTACCTTTATGGTTTACGATGGATGGGTTACAAGTGTTGCAGACAATTACAAGCCCTAAAACTGTATCAATCGGCTTATTATTAGTAGGAGAAAATTTTAACGAACCTTACCAAGCTAATCCTCTAGTACGTGTGTATTTATTACAGTATAGTGATGGGGCTTTTGAAATGACCAAGGAGTTAGAGGCATATTCTTTTGAATCAATTGAAGAAGCATATGAATTTGTTAATCGACTTCCTCGATTGTCTGTTGTGGATTTAATCATGATATTAAGTAGGCAAGAAATAGTGTTAAATTAAATTAAATGTTTGATCTATCCCGTAAAGTAACTGTGCTTTATGGTTTTTTTGATATCCTAAATTACTATTTAGAAGGTGATGATTTCACGCTAGACACATACGAGGTTTACACAATTTGAACGACTTCGAACGATTGTAATTGTGCGAAAAACGTGCTCTTGATGTTACGAAAAAATTTAGTGGGGAGCTTTCGTGCATTCCAGCGTGCAACTATTTATAATTATTGTTAGATAGCTATGATAGGAGTATATGTATAATGGAAAAACAACAAACGAGCTTAAAACCTTTTCTGCAACTGATTGTGTCAACGAAAATCCCTAAAGTTGCGCTAACACTAGGGTTAATAGCAAGTGTTATTACGACTCTTGCTGGCTTAGTCGTGCCGATTTTAACGAAGGAATTAGTTGATGGCTTTTCTGTTGCATCATTAAGTATTCCACTGATTATTGGAATTGGTGTCGCATTTATTGCGCAAGCGATTATAAGTGGTATAGGGACGTACTTGCTAAGCTCGGTTGGTCAAAAAGTGGTGGCACGATTACGTGATCGCATGTGGCTGAAAATTACCCGGTTACCAGTTAGTTATTTTGATAAAGGATCGAGTGGTGAAACGGTCAGCCGAATTGTCAACGATACAAGTATTGTAAGAGAGTTAATTTCAGATCATTTTCCAAGTTTTGTTGGAGGTGTGATCTCGATTATTGGTGCGATTACGATTTTACTCATCATGGATTGGAAAATGACCCTTATGATGTTAATAGCGGTTCCGATTGTAGTTGCAGTAATGACTCCTTTAGGGAAGCAAATGGTTAAGGTTTCAAAAGGTATGCAGGATGAAACGGCGAATTTTTCAGGAGCGATTCAGCAAACTTTAAGTGAAATTCGTTTAATGAAATCTTCGACTGCAGAGCAAAATGAAGAAGCGAAGGGCTTAAATGGCATTCAGAAATTATTGCAATATGGATTGAAGGAGTCGAAAATTACGGCTTTCATCGGGCCGCTTATGTATTTAGTAGTAATGGTTGTAATTGTCATGATTATTGGTTACGGAGGCATGCGGGTTGCTAATGGAACGATGTCGACGGGATCACTTGTTGCCTTCTTATTATATTTGTTCCAAATTATTTTCCCTATCACATCATTTGCTATGTTTTTCACGCAGCTCCAAAAGGCTAAAGGAGCTACAGAGCGCATTATTGAAATACTGGATTTACCAGTAGAAGAGGGGCAAGAAGGGCTCGAAATGGACATTTCAAATAAATCAATCCGAGTACAGGCAGTGTCATTTCGTTATGATGATGAAAGTGCCGTACTGCAAAATGTTTCTTTTGAGGCCATGCCAGGACAGATGATTGCCTTTGCGGGTCCGAGTGGAAGTGGTAAAACTACGATGTTTGGGCTATTAGAGCGTTTTTATGAGCCTACTTCAGGTAATATTTATATTGGTGATGAACCGATTAATCAGCTATCGCTTGCTTCATGGCGTAGTCAAATTGGCTATGTTTCCCAGGAAAGTGCGATGATGGCTGGTACGATTCGAGAAAATTTATGTTATGGTTTAAGCCATTCGAATCAAGTTTCAGATGAACGCCTATGGGAAGTTGCTAAAATGGCCTACGCTGATGAATTTATTAAAGATTTCCCCGAAGCATTAGACACAGAGGTCGGTGAACGTGGTGTCAAGTTGTCGGGTGGACAAAGGCAGCGTATTGCTATTGCGCGAGCATTTTTACGAGACCCTAAAATTCTCATGATGGATGAAGCAACAGCAAGCCTTGATAGCCAATCTGAGGGAGTTGTGCAACAAGCTTTATCCCGACTAATGGAAGGACGTACAACTTTCGTCATCGCCCATCGCTTATCTACTATTGTCGATGCAGATAAGATTATCTTTATAGAAAAAGGGCAAGTGACGGGTGTGGGAACTCACCAACAACTATCACAGTCCCATGCATTATATCGTGAATTCGCTGAGCAACAATTGGCGTAGATAGGGGAGGAATCCCTTTAACATTGGAATTTAGGAGAGACAACCATGAATATTATCATCAGACAGGAACAAATTGAAGATTACACAACGACGGAAAAAATCGTGCAAACTGCTTTTAAAGGTATGGAATTGAGCGACGAAAAGGAACATGAATTAGTGGCTAGAATTAGAAGGTCAGAAGTTTTCATTCCAGCATTATCTTTAGTCGCTGTTCACGAAAATACGAAAGAAATTATTGGGCATATTTTATTATCTGAATTGAAAATTGTTAATCAAGAACATGCAGTACAATCGCTTGTACTTGCGCCAGTTTCCGTTCTTCCTGAATATCAAAACGAAGGGATAGGAAAACGTTTAATTAACGAAGCGTTGAATAAAGCGAGAGAACTTGGTTACCAATCTGTTGTAGTATTAGGACACCCAGAATATTATCCGAAATTCGGCTTCGAAAAAACATCATTGTACGGCATAAAACCGCCATTCGAAGTACCGGACGAGGCGTTTATGGTATTGCCATTAGAAGAACATGCATTAGACAATGTTTCGGGTGTTGTCGAATATCCGAGCGTATTTTTTGAATAAAACAAAAGAGCAGACTCTTTTGTTCTAGTATTTCTAATGTCCATTTGATAAGTTTTAAAAACGTTAGGCATTTATGTTAACAGATTCGATTTTCGAGTGCAAAACGGTAAATACCAAGTCAGTTAGGAGACCAATTCGCAGATGAATTGG
Source organism: Lysinibacillus sp. (assembly GCA_036638655.1). GTDB lineage: Bacteria > Bacillota > Bacilli > Bacillales_A > Planococcaceae > Lysinibacillus. The sequence continues at coordinate 45,098 of JAVWKG010000003.1, forward strand.
TCTGATTTTATTTGCTGATATGACAAGATTTTAGGATAGAAGTATTCTAAATTAGCACCTGTTTTAGCAGAATAACAGAAGTTATTGTCATCTTGAGAATAGATATGTTAAAACGCTAGCTAATTGAATTGTCAAAAGTATCAATGGTTATTTATATAGATAGTATGTTAGATAACTATGCTAAACTTTGTTTTTCAAAAATGGGAGTTTACAGTGACAGGAAGATGTATTTAGTGTAAAATTACACCAAAGTAGAAATATTTAGAGTAGATTTCTTTTATAAGTCGGCAGTTTTCTAAATAAAGGTTTATTATAAAACGAGGTGATGGTTTGAAAAAAATCTATAAACTCCTATTAGGTTTAGTGGTTGTGCTAGTTATTACTATTGGCTATATACAATATAAATTTATTTCTACCGAAAATGCAGTCATTAAATATTTAACGGTCAGTGAAAAACTTCCAGAAGAATCCGTTTTAATAAAGCCATTTATATCAAATTTAAAGGGCGATAAGAGTTGGATGGCATCAGTAAAGGTTGAAGGAGATTCCAGAACGTATTATTACTTCTTGAACAACGAAGATAAAGTGGTTTTAGAATCTTATGTCGAAAATGGTACAGAAAATGTACTCAACCAAATAATGAATTAAAATTAGAATTTCAAAATTCTTCAAAAGACAAAAAAACGCTTAGAGATTTTCATACTCTAAGCGTTTTTCTATACCAATACTTATCCAAATTAACACGCGTATTGATTATCCAATTTTTACAATTAATATTTGAAGCAACAGGTTGATTTCCGCTACGGGGTGCTCGCTTTCCGCGGGGCGAGCGGTGAGCCTCCTCGTCGCGAAAAGCGCGCTCCTGCGGGGTCTCACCTGTCTCGCTAATCCCGCAGGAGTCGAGTACCCCTCCGCTACAATCAACTAACAAAATGTCGTGACATACTGAAGCGTAGAATAGGAAACAACCAGTTTTACGTTAAAAAGCGTCCTAATATTTCCCTAATCAACACGCTTGCCAAATTAACTTATTAATTTTGATGCGATTGCTATTTCTATCTCTATTTGCAATTGTTGCACTTCTAAACCGAACCCGTTACATTTATGTCTGGCGTTTTTTTCGCTATTAAAAGATAAATAACTTGCTGAATAATGAAAGGGATTTTACTAGTGGGATGCTTAATAGAAAGAAGGGTGCCAACCTCAGAAATGCTTGATTGGTTATATAATGTGCGGTTCATCACTACAATAAATAATAAGAATATGTTCCAAACATTATTTATCAATAAAAAAGAGGTGTACATGATGTCCGGTGATACGCGTCAAATTGAAGATAAGCCAATAGAAATTGGCGTACGTAAGAAATTACAGAAGAGATGGTTCTTTATAGCGGTAAGTATACTTATTGTCTGTGGTTGGCTAATTACCAAATCTCCCTTTATAAAAGATGTCATTGGTGAAGAGTCTAATGTGAAATTAGATGACTATAAGACAGAGGTTGGGCTTACAACTGAAAACAGCTTCGGAAAATTGACATTGAATGAAGTAATTATTGAAGATAATCAGCTAGTATTTAATGCAACCTTTGTGCCAGCAGACAGCATCGATTTTGATTATGAAATTTTCTTCTTTCCGCAAGTACATGTCAATGGGCAGGACTATACAGTGAGGAATAGGGAGCAAACCATTGTACGAGATGGATCCAAGCATACAATCAGCAACACAATCATAGTTAGTGAATTTCCGCAAGATGAGATACTGACACTCGATATTAGCTACAACAAGTGGAATTGGGAAAAGTCGATTGACGACCCGTGGGAATTTCAGGTGGAGGCATCACAAAAGCATCTACTAGCAGATAAAAAAATTCACACAGTAAATGAAATAATTACGCTAACGAATGGAAATGAAGTAAAGGTGACAAAAGTAGTTTCTACACCCATTTCTACGACAATTTATTATCAGTTGGTGAAAGGTGCGACCGAATCGCTATCCTTTAAAATTAACTCAGCGACAGGGAAGGCGTGGCGTTGGAATTCATTTTTTTTAGTAGATAATGAAGTAGGTACCCTTTTGCTAAATCGATTCGATGCGCTAGATTTAACAGAAGGCACGTATTATATAGTGCCGATTGGGGCAGATGATAGACCACTTGGACCATCGATTCAACTTGGCAAATGAACACTTAAAGAATGCTAGCAATCTTAACAATAAATTAATATAATTTGTTGAAATAGACATGTAGAATGAATATATACAGTGAAGAAAGTAGTTGAAATTTTTGCGCAAGTTATTGGAGATTTTTCTTGTTTCCTTAAAGTTAGGTTGTACATCGTTTGGGGGTCCAACAGCACATTTAGGGTATTTTCAAAATGAGTATGTACAAAATAGGAAATGGTTAACAGATAAGGAATATAGCAATTTAGTAGCGCTTAGTCAATTCCTCCCAGGTCCTGCATCGAGTCAGGTTGGGATGGGAATAGGGTTATTACGGGGCGGACTTTTAGGAAGCATCGTGTCATTTATAGGATTTACACTGCCTTCAGTGCTTCTATTAATGATGTTTGCCTATTATTATGTGAACGCAGAGATGGATCTAGGTTGGATCCATGGTTTGAAATTAGTTGCTGTTGCAATTGTGGCACAAGCCATTTGGGATATGTCGAAGAAGTTAATTCCAAGTTTGCGTCATTTAATGATTGCATTATTTGCGCTTGGTGTCGTGCTGTTGTGGGCAAATCCGTTTGCACAAGTAGTAGTAATTGCTTTAGCTGCTTTAGTAGGTTTCCGATTATTTAAAGATAATGGTGCGAAAGAGGAAACAAAAGAAACCTCTTTACCAATGTCTAAAAAAATGGGAGCGAGTTTATTAGCATTATTCGTCGTTTTACTCATCGGCTTGCCAGTCGCTAGTTCCCTTATTCAATATGAATGGCTAGCGTTTATCGAGAAATTTTATGTGTCTGGTGCACTTGTGTTCGGCGGAGGGCATGTTGTGTTGCCGTTATTAGAAACTCAGTTTGTACAAAGTGGTTTAATGAGTGCTTCTGACTTTTTGACTGGTTATGGTGTCACGCAAGCAGTGCCAGGTCCATTATTTACGTTTGCTTCGTATTTAGGGATGGTTATTGGTGGAGTACCAGGTGCAATCGTCGCAACAATTGCGATCTTCCTCCCAGCTTTTTTACTGATCGTCGGTGTGCTGCCATTTTGGCTTGCGCTAAGTCAGAGTAAAGGCTTACGTGGTGCAATGGTTGGTGCCAATGCAGCAGTTGTGGGCATTTTGACGGCTTCCTTCATTCAGCCGATTGTGTCCAAAACTATTTTAAGTGGTGTAGATGTACTGATAGCAGCGGTATTTTTAGCTTTACTTATTCGATGGAAAGTAAAGCCATATATACTTGTGATTTTGGGTATAGTGGTCGGGATCATATTATAGTAAACAACTCTCACAACGCAAAAACTGTTTTAGCTAAAAAATATTAAAAGCATCTGTATTCGCTAAAGTTGAGAGTAAGTCTAAACACAATAGCGAGGTATGCAGATGCATTATCATACTAACAATATTCAAATAAGTTTTTTCTGCGAATTTTTAAGAAGTCTTTCACTTAACAAGGATTTAACACAAATTGTTATATACTGATAACAATCTTTCATATGAGAGAGACTAAAAACATTCGTAGGAGGAATTTAAAATGAAGAAAATAGTAACAATTGCTACATTTGCGCTAGGTTTATCTGTTGTTGCCGGTTCGGCATTGGCTGCGAGCAACAACGACACGTGGGGAGCTAAATCTAGTGAACCTGTCAGCTTACAAGAAATGGCTAAAGAACAAGGAATCACGGTAGATGAACTGATTGTTCAGCTTGAAAAAGAAGGGAAGCTGACAGAAGGTACTGCAACTACCCCAACTTCGAGCTCTGAAAAAGCGGAAGACTCAAAATCCAGTGAACGTGGCAACGTAGAAGCAATGGCTAAATCTAGTGAACCTGTCAACTTAGAGGAAATGGCTAAAGAAAAAGGAATCACGGTAGATGAATTGGTTGTTCAACTTGAAAAAGAAGGAAAGTTGATAAAAGCTACTGAATTAACAGAGACTAAACAAGTAGAAACAAACAATAAGTAATATATAGTAACTGGAGCTGTCAAAAGTAAATTTCTGTTAAGGGGAGTTTTTGAAATAGCTCTGTTATTCGAAAGTAAAAACCGTTCTTTTATAGGCAATATTTAAAAGGTAGGAATGACAAGGGTTTATCCTTTATCGTTACTACCTTTTTATTGTTATATCAACTTACTCAAGTACATTTTGGGGTGAAGGACCATTATTTAAAACCACATGAAAGCAAGTGCCGTTATTTTCATTGTCAGTAACAGTAATCGATCCGTTATGTTTTTTAATAATGCTATTAACAGTTGAAAGACCTAAGCCTGAACCACCTAGTTGACGGGAACGTGATTTGTCAATGCGATAAAAAGGTTCAAATATTTTCTTTTTGTATTCGTTGGCAATGCCGATACCTGTATCTTTAATTTTGATAGAAACCTGTTCCGTACTTAATTTGTTTACAAGCACTTCAACTTTACCACCATCTATATTGTAGTTAATCCCGTTTTCCACAAGGTTGTAAAAAGCACGATACAAAAGGTCAGTGTTTCCAAGGACAACGCTTTTATCACAATCTAAGAGTAGTGTAATATTCTTATCTTTAGCGATATAAGAAAGTTCGGAATGAATATCCTCAAAAATATCTTTTAGGCAAATGCTACTTTGCTCAATGCTATCGTCCATATTCGTCATATCTAAAAGGCTCGCGACAAGTCCTCGCAGGCGTTTTGTCTGCTTTTCAAAAACGTATATAAGCGCATCATATTCCTCAGTTGTATGTATTTTTTTCTTCTTAAATACATCAACTTTTGTTTGTAACACAGCAAGAGGTGTTCTAAGTTCATGTGCGGCACTAGCAGAAAAACGTTGTTGTAACATAAAAGAATCATTCAACTTATCCGTCATGACATTAAATGTTGCAGTAAGTTCTGCAATTTCATCTTTTGTAGGAGGTACGGATAATGTTTCAGATAAATTATGCACATGTATGTTTTTTACTTGACCATTTAACGTATTTAAAGGCTTTAATGCCTTCCCAGAAAGATAGTAGGTTAAAAATCCCCCGCTACCAATCACTATTAGCAAATAAATGATACTTTCAATTCTAAAGTCTATTTTAGCTTTTTGGGAAGCTTCTGTTGAAATTGAAGGTGTCATGATACTCGGCACTGTGGGAGTGCTTTCTTCAACCCAACCTTCTTCTCCGACCTCTAATGCAGGTAAAACGGCTACTGCATCAATTCTAGTAGCCATTCTATAAGCAGAAAAATTTAATATTAAGGTAAGCCCTACACAACAAACAGTCAAAAGAGCGACGGTCATAACAGTAAGTCGCAATCGAATGGGCATATTTTTAAGCATGTACATCACCTTCTATTCCTGATAAAAAGTAACCTTCGCCGATTTTTGTTCCAATTGGGTCATAGTGTAAAACCGCTTTTAGCTTCTTGCGAAGAGTGGCAACATGAACCCGAATAGCTCCACTAAAGCTATCGGCATGTTGATCCCAAACATGTTCAATCAGTTCTTCTTGGCTAACCACTCTACTTTTATTAAGTAAAAGATATTCAAATAAGGCGAATTCCTTTTTTGTAAGCGCTAGTTCTTCTTCATTAACAACTGCAATACGCTTTGATAAGTCTACCTTAATTTTACCATAGGAAAGCAACCTACTTTCTTGCACAAACTTTCGCCTTAACAAATTACGTATTCTTGCTTCCAACTCGTCAAAATCAAATGGCTTTGCCAAATAATCATTTGCCCCTTTATCTAAGCCCTTCACTTTGTCATGTACACTACTTCTTGCACTTAGAATAAGTACTTTTAATTCAGGTTTTTCATCCCGTATTTTTTCTAAAACTTCCAGCCCATCCAATTTTGGAATATTTAAGTCAAGTATGACCAAATCGTAATTTACTTCATATAAAAGCTCGTAAGCATCTTCCCCATTGTCGCATGTATCAACTGCATACCCATCTATTCTCAGCCCATCAGCAATCGCTTCCTGCAAATCAAGCTCATCTTCTACAACTAGTATTCTCATCTTAAAATCACCTCTTTCCTATTGTACTGTAAGTATGTGTTAAATCTCTGTTAAGTAGTTTCATGTAATACAAAAAAATCACTTAACAGAGGTTTAACATCGCATGTTATACAATGGTGACACAAGTTTAGGAAATATAAAAAAAGTATGTCCTAAAGAGCGTAGTAAATAATGACGAAAAAATAATATAGTAGATAGGAGTAAACAAATGTTTGAAATTAAGAATGTATCTAAACAATATAACGGTGAATTCGCTTTGGGTAGTATTTCCTTTACAATGGGAAAAGGACTGAATTTTATAGTTGGTGCTTCGGGGAGTGGTAAAACAACTCTTTTGAAAATCATCAGTGGAATGGAACAAAGTTTTGATGGAGAAGTTTTCTATTGTGGAAAAAGTATAAAAAAATTAACCTCTAGCGAAAAAAGCTATTTTTACAACAATACCATTGGGTTTGTTTGGCAGGATTTTAATTTGCTTGAAGATTTATCGGTTTTAGATAATGTGTTGTTGCCGCAGTATTTAAAAGATAATCAAAATCATAAGAACGCTAATAAGGTTTTAAAAGAACTCAAAATATTTGACCTTGCACATCGAAAAGTGAGATCTCTTTCGGGTGGTCAAAAACAGCGTGTGGCCATTGCGAGAGAGCTCATGAAAAACCCGCAGGTAATTATCGCTGATGAGCCAACAAGTGCATTGGATGAAAAAACCTCAGAAACAACGATGGCTATTTTAAAAGCACTTTCCAAAAACAGAACAGTCATCATTGTAACCCATGATGTCAATTTAATTGACAGTGACTCAAATGTTTTAGATTTAGATGAAGGGGAAATCGTTGCATTACCACAAACAAGTGTAACGAAGACAGAGAAACTTACATTCGGTGAAAGTCATCGTTTATCGATTAAAAGCGCTTTTTCCATGACTAAATCGAATGTTAAAAGTAAATTTGGACGATTTTTTGTGTCAGCTCTGTCTTTAATGATTGCAGGTATTCTTTTGCTCACAACTCCAGGCGGAACGATCGAAAGCAGCAGTCAAGGTGAATTTGACGAGTTAATTGATACTTATGGCGAAGGACTAAAAGATATTAGTATAGTTGGTAGCTTTACCAGTGCAGGAGGCACAGGCGATAATCAGGAAGAACAGCCGAACGCGGATGTAACACAGGATATTGGTGGCTTATATGATCACTATGTAGGTGATGAGCGCGTTGATTTTACAGCTTTTTTACAAGCTTTTGATAATATAAAAGTAACTGTTAGTGGGGAAGAATATCCAATACAAGGAACAGGTTCGGTTCCATCAATCAATAAGTTGATAACAGGAAGTATGCCTACAGGTAAAGACAACGAGGTTGTTGTCCCAGAAAGTTTTGTACAAACATTGGGCATATCAAACGGGCAAGCAATCGGCAAAGAAATTGATTTTAGCAGTGGTATTTACAATTGGGACACAGGTGAACCTGTTATAAAAGAAGCATCCATTACCGCAACAATTGTAGGTGTTGCAGATACTACTGTCTATTATGAATATGAAGGGGAAATAACAGAGTATGCTGTTGACGACTCTTTTTTCTTCAGTAAAACTGCTCTTAATGATTTGAGAAAACAAGCAGGGGTTGAAAATAACGAAACGAATTTTCTTATTCGAGCAAAGACGCCAACTGATATGATTGCCATTAAAGATGAGCTTAACGAACAAGGCATTGTACCTCTTGGTAGGTTTGAACTTGTTGAGGATATTGTTAGACTAAATGAACAAACAACCGAACAGTCGGGCTCAGCAAGTATGTTCATAGGAATTTTGTCCGTCATTATGGTTATGGCTATTTCCCTTGTTACAGGATTTATGAGAAAAAGAGAATTTGCAATTTACAAAGTCAGTGGCTTTAATAATACTCATTTGAGTCTATTGAACATGACGGAAAAAATAACAGAAATTATGACAGCAATGTTGTTAATGCTTGTTACATCACCCCTTATCAATATAGCTACCCAAAACTTGTTTGACGCAAGTATTTTAAATTCTAAGATGTTGATGTCAGGCATGCTATTCATTTCGTTAGTCGGTGTTGCTGCCTACTTTACAACTGCTATTGTATTCATTACGACGAAAACAACAACAGCTTTAAAGACGGGTGACAGATAGTGATACAGATTAATAACCTAACAAAAAGCTATGATCGTTCACTTATTTTGGATAATACAAATTTTAGCTTTCCAAGCCAAGGACTTATTTGCCTTTTAGGTGCATCGGGTTCAGGTAAAAGCACGCTACTGAATATGGTTGCAGGCTTCGACAGTGATTACAGCGGTGATATTACGGTTTGTGATACTTCTATTAGCAACATGAATGCCGATGAATTGTGTGCGTATCGCAGAAATAATATCGGGTTTATCTTTCAAAACTATCATCTTTTAAGAGGGTATACTGTTCTTGAAAACATCTTGCTTTCTTGTGAGCTAAATACTGCAAGTGAAGAAGAAAATAGAGAAAATGCCAAAGGGTTGCTAAGTAAACTGGGATTATCACAAAAGACTGATGAAAAAATCGAAAATCTTTCGGGCGGTCAAAAGCAGCGAGTTGCTATAGCCAGAGCGTTGATTAGTAATCCGCGTATCATCTTGGCGGATGAGCCAACAGGAGCATTAGACCGTAAGAACACTAATGAAATAATGGAACTTTTAAAAGAGATTTCTAAAGACCGTTTGGTGATCGTGATAACACATGACCAAAAGATTTGTAGTTTTGCAGATAAAGTCATTCATATTGAAAAAGGGAAAATTGTGGCAGAAAATACTGAGTCCCAAATAGAAATGGCTAGTGATCATAAGCTTAGTTTAAATAACACAATCAAAATATCTTCGTTCAAGCGGGGGCTTAAAAACTTCAAAGTGAATATTACACGTTATCTTGCTGTCAGTTTGGCAATGTCCATCGGTATCCTTGTATTTATGTTGTCCTTATCTTCTGGGAATAGTATGAACAAGCATATTTCAGCGTTTCAAGATAAAAACACAGCCTTTAACAATGGTTATATTGCGGGTGAGGATGATGGAACAATTATTGAATTGTTGAAATCCGATGAACGTATTGGCACTGTTTATTATCAATACAAAATGAAAGATGTTACGTTAAGGTTGGGCGATAAAACGGCAGCTTTTGCAGAAAAATACCCAATGGCAAAGGCTACTGAAAATATGTCATACGGATCTATGCCAGAAGCAGGTAAAAAAGGAATAGCACTTAGTCCGAGCCTTGCTAAAAAATTTGGAAATGATATTAGTAGTTTGATTGGTAAAGAAGTTACCTTAAATTATGGTGATCAGGATTACTCGCTCACGATAAGTGGCATTTTTAATGCAGGCTACGATGATTTCTTTGTAAGCGCCGATATCGAACAGAACTTTTACCAAAATGTTGAGAAAGAAAAAAACTACTCAATCAGTTATGATGTAAAGCACTTTGAAGATATTGTGTCAGTTAGTCAAATGCTAGTTGACAAAAAAATTGACAGTAAAACGGCAGCTAAAGAAGTGAAAGCTTTGCAAAGTACATTCAACAATCTTAGTCGTTTGTTCTTAATCGTTTCTATTTTAATCTTAGCAATTGCTTTGTTTATAAGTACCGTATTACTGATTAAACTGCAAAATGCAAGATATAAGGAAATAGGCCTACTTTCCGCTTTGGGCTATACTAAAGGGACAATACGGAAAATAATTGTCAGCGAAAATTTGATTTTAGCAACTTTGTCCGCTATTTCTCAAGCTGCCCTTATAGGCTGTACGTATTTAGTTGGTATGATTTTCAATTGGGCCATAATCATTGCTACATTACAAATCGTACTATCAATACTTGCCACAGGTGTTGTTGTCATTGTAATTAGCATGATCGCAAGCCATAAGTTAATTCAGGCAGAACCTGCTGTTGCGTTAAGAAAGTAACCCACCTGATAATGCCACACATGACGAGGAAATGCTTTCGTATACTGTTCATAGGAGAATTCTTTCGAGTAGAATGTTAAAATACGGTAGGTGTTTCTAGAAATAGAGCTGTCGCTTGTTGGGCAGGTCTATTTTTAGTTGTCACTGACTTGTCTATTGAATCTATTTTTGATAGTAACCGTGTAGTAGGTATAATTATTTTAGGGGGATTTTATGAGTCTTGAAATAGGATTTTTGATAGGAGTCATTTTAGTTTTTGTGATGATGGCATTTGTATTATTACGCGGAAAAGGTGCTTTTTTGATTGCTGGTTATAATACGATGTCGGCAGCAGAAAAGGAAAGATATGATGAAGTGGCACTGTGTAAATTTATGGGTAAATTAATGTTGAGTATTGCTTTTTCCATGTTATTCATACTATTGGATGCTATATTTGAAGTTGGTTGGGGGTTTATAGTTGGCACAATTTCCATTTTAGTACTATCAATCGGTGGAGTGATTTATATGAGTACAGGAAATCGATTTGAAAAATAGAGTTAGCGTACTATTTATCAGTAAATCATATATACATACTTTTTGGCTCGAGACGATTCATAGCGTTCTCGTAAGCGATTGTTTATAATGAAGAAATGAAAAGCGAGAGCTAGAAAGAAGGGATAGTTATGGCGCGAGGTGTTTACATTCATATTCCTTTTTGTCATCAAATTTGCAATTATTGCGATTTCAATAAATTTTATTTTAAAAATCAACCGGTGGATGAATATATAGAAGCGTTAGGTAAGGAAATGGCGCTGACGGTAGATCAGCATCCAGAAAGCTTCTCGCAAATTGAAACGATTTTTCTTGGTGGAGGTACGCCGACAGCTTTATCGCCTGAGCAATTGACGAGACTACTTACGCTAATTCGTCAGTATATTCCGATGGGGAGCGTGACAGAGTTTACATCAGAGGCAAACCCTGATGAGCTATCAGAAGCGAAAATGCGTGCACTGTTTGATGGTGGTGTCAATCGATTAAGCATGGGTGTGCAGTCATTTGATCAAAATTTACTGAAAAAAATTGGGCGTACGCACAGCAATTCGCATGTGTATGAAACGATAGCGTTAGCAAAAAAAGTCGGCTTCCAAAATATTAGCATCGATTTAATGTACGGTTTGCCAGGGCAATCAATGGAACAATGGCAAGATTCTTTAGAAAAAGCTTTTGCACTGAATTTACCACATTTCTCGGCTTACTCACTTATTGTGGAGCCAAAAACGATTTTTTATAACGAACATGCAAAAGGTAAGCTCAAATTACCAACAGAAGACTTAGAGGCGGAAATGTATGATGTGCTTATGCATGAGATGGAAGCGCATGGGTTACAGCAATACGAAATTAGTAATTTTGCGCAACAAGGTTTTTCCTCGACGCATAACAAAATTTACTGGGAAAATGATGAGTATGCTGGTTTTGGAGCGGGTGCACATGGCTATTTAAATGGCGTACGCTATTCGAATCATGGCCCGTTGAAGAAATACATGGAAGCCTTAGAGATTGGAGTTTTACCGATTGTACATGAACATGTAGTGACCGAAACTGAAAAACGAGAAGAGCAAATGTTTTTAGGATTACGTAAAACGGAGGGCGTTTCGCACATACTGTATGATGGGAAATTCGGTGAATCAATGCAACAACGCTATGGACAAGTAATTGACAAGTTTGTCGCAGAAGGTTTACTGGAGCAAGACCAAAAGGGCATTCGCCTTACACGAAGAGGACGCTTTGTTGGAAATGAAGTTTTTCAACAATTTTTATTAGAAGATTGAGCGATATCGTTGACATAAAATGAGGGATTTGATAACTTATAAATAGTATTAGCACTCCTCTTAGTTGAGTGCTAACAGAGGTGATAATCATGCTAACAAATCGGCAAGTACAGATTTTTCAAGTAATCGTAGATGACTTCATAACATTTGCACAGCCGGTAGGTTCTCGCCAAATCTCAAAGAAACAAGAGATTACATTTAGTCCAGCCACTATTCGAAACGAAATGGCTGATTTAGAGGAATTAGGGTTTTTAGAAAAAACACATACTTCCTCTGGTCGAGTGCCTTCGGAAAAGGGTTATAGATATTATGTAGATCATTTGCTAAAGCCTCAAAAAATCACAACAGATGACATATTTCAAATTCAATCGGTTTTTAAAGACCGAATGGTTGAGATGGAGCAAGTGATTCGAAAGTCTGCAAATATTTTATCCGAATTAACGTCCTATACATCAATCCTTCTTGGACCTGATGTACAAAGACATCGTGTAAAAAGATTTTCGATTGTACCATTGTCTAGTGATACAGCGGTAGCAATCATCGTGACAAGTAATGGACATGTTGAAAATCGCATGTTTAGCTTACCACAAGGCTTTACAGCATCGGATATTGAAAAAATGGTCAATATTTTAAATGAACGTCTAGTTGGTATTCCTTTGGAGAAGTTACATCTCAAGCTTGAAGTGGAAGTACTTTCTATTTTGCAAGAGCATATTGGTTCAGGGGATGATATTATTCAATCGCTTGTAAAAGCTACTATGCCTAATACTGAAAGTAAAATCTTCTATGGTGGCAAGACAAATATGTTCAACCAACCAGAATTTCACGATTTAAATAAAGTCCGTATGCTTATGGACTTAATGGAAACGACGAGTCAAGTACAATCGCTCTTCCATCCGAATGAAGCAGGTATTCATATTCGCATCGGTTCGGAAAACCAACTGTTAGAAATAGAAAATTGTAGTGTTATTACAACTACTTATTCAATTGATGAAGAACAGCAGGGAGCTATTGCTATAATAGGACCAACGCGTATGGATTATAGGCGTGTTGTTGCTTTACTTGATGTTATGCGAAGTGATTTGTCGCAAGCATTTACTAAAAAGAACTGAGTGTTTGATTATGAGGAGGATTTAGTAGTGTCTGAAACAACTGAAAACAAAAACCTTGAACAAGATAATGTACAAACTGAAGAAGTAGTGACTGAAGAGACTGTGGAACTGACAATTGAAGAGCAGTACGAAGTGAAGCTAGCTGAGCTACAAGCGAAGTTAGATGATGAAGAAAACCGTCATCTTCGCCTACGTGCTGACTTTGATAATTTGCGTCGACGTAGTCAACTTGACCGAGAAGCAGCAGAAAAATATCGTGCTCAATCAATCTTAACGAATTTATTGCCTGTGCTAGATAATTTTGAACGCGCATTGCAAGTTGAGGCAACTTCAGAAGAAGCGGCGTCTATTATTAAAGGTATTGAAATGGTGTACAGTTCACTAGTTGAAGCTACAGCAAATGAAGGCTTACAAGTAATTAAAGCGGATGGGGAAGCTTTTGATCCGAATTTCCATCAAGCTGTAATGCAAGAGCAAGACAGTGAAAAAGAGGCCGGTGTAGTTGTACGTGAGCTTCAAAAAGGTTATATCTTAAAAGACCGCGTATTACGCCCGACAATGGTATCAGTGAACGAATAGTATCTACACTATTTGAACTATATAATTAACAACGCTACTTTAGCGTTTAACTATTAGGAGGAAATTTTACTATGAGCAAAATTATCGGTATTGACTTAGGAACAACAAACTCTTGTGTATCTGTACTTGAAGGCGGAGAGCCAAAAGTAATTCCAAACCCAGAAGGTAACCGTACAACACCATCTGTAGTGGCATTCAAAAACGGCGAGCGTCAAGTTGGGGAAGTAGCTAAACGCCAATCAGTAACAAACCCAAACACAATCATGTCTATTAAATCTAAAATAGGTACTGCTGAAACAGTAACTGTTGAAGATACTAAATATACGCCACAAGAAGTATCTGCAATGATTCTTCAATACTTAAAAGGTTTTGCTGAAGATTACTTAGGTGAAAAAGTAACAAAAGCTGTTATTACAGTACCTGCTTACTTCAGTGATGCACAGCGTCAAGCAACAAAAGATGCTGGTAAAATTGCTGGTTTAGAAGTAGAGCGTATTATTAACGAACCAACAGCTGCGGCACTTGCTTACGGTTTAGATAAACAAGATCAAGATCAAAAAATTCTTGTATTTGACCTTGGTGGCGGTACATTCGACGTATCAATCCTTGAATTAGGAGACGGCGTATTTGAAGTACTAGCAACTGCTGGTGACAACAAACTTGGTGGAGATGACTTCGATGACGCAGTAATCGAATACCTTGTAGCTGAGTTCAAAAAAGATAACGGTATCGACCTTTCTAAAGACAAAATGGCGATGCAACGTCTTAAAGATGCAGCTGAAAAAGCGAAAAAGGATTTATCTGGCGTAACGTCGACTCAAATTTCATTACCATTCATCACGGCAGGCGCTGAAGGTCCACTTCACCTAGAAGTATCTTTAACACGTGCTAAATTCGATGAAATTACATTAAGCTTAGTAAACCGTACTTTAGGTCCAGTACGTCAAGCATTACAAGATGCAGGACTTAATGCTTCTGAACTTGACCAAGTAATCCTAGTAGGTGGTTCTACACGTATTCCAGCAGTACAAGAAGCTGTGCGTAAAGAAACAAATAAAGAGCCTCACCGTGGCGTAAACCCAGATGAAGTAGTAGCAATGGGTGCTGCTGTACAAGGTGGCGTATTAACTGGTGACGTAAAAGACGTAGTTCTTCTTGACGTAACACCACTTTCACTTGGTATTGAAACAAT
>JAVWKG010000004.1:0-51930 GCA_036638655.1 Lysinibacillus sp.
ATCGCGAAGACTGTTGTGTAGCCTTCAAGTTGCTGCCATTGACCGATGTAGCCCGCAGGTATTTTATCGCGCTTATTCAATGTAGATGTTGTAAATACTAAGTCGGGCGGATTTTCCTGCAATGCCTTTATGACATTTTTATTCCAATCCAAACAAGTATCCGTTAGGTGATTATCAGGATCTGAATTTGTGAAGCGGCAGCCGTCATGATTATACAAATCAATTTGGAAATTTAACTCCTCAGCTAACACTTCTAATGTTGGCATCCAGTGACCAGAATGCGACCCGCCAACTAATGCAATGACGGTATCGGGATTTTCCGTGACGCCAAATGAGCATATCTTCACATCTGTTTGATCTTTTCCTAAACACTCTTTTTGCTGATAAAACGCAGGTACATCTGCTTTTAGGTTTAGCAGTGAAGGCATTAGCTCCACACCTTCTGTAGGTGCTATTCCTTCAGTGAGCATGAGTGCGCCAGGATAATCTTGAGTGGCATAGTCGCCAGTAGCCTGACTTTTTTCATTCGTTACATATTGATTGATGGCGAAATTCGTTAAAAATACAGGTAATAAAAATAAACTAAGCACGACAAGTAATTTTCTCTTCGCCGTTTTCGTATTTAAATGGCGAATCGGGTTTTCCACAATTTTAGTAGATAGGAAAGAAAGTACGAAAGTCGCGAGTAAAATGAGTAGCCCATGAGCAAGCGAAACTTTTGTTTGCTCCATATATGTTTGATAAAAAATAAGCAATGGCCAATGCCATAAGTAAAAGCCATACGTTAAACTACCCAAAAATGGGAATGGCTTTAAGCTTAAAAACTTATCGATGCCGAAGCGCGTGCTATTTTCAGAAGCTACTAATACTAATAGTGCGCCACTAATCGGTACTAATGCTAGAAAACCTGGGAATACGGTCGATACGGGTAAAAGAATACCTGTTAAACAAATGACCAAAATGCCTACCCAGCCAGTGATGGTGCTCAGCCTTTTATTGAATGATAAATAAGGGAGCAGTAACGCAAACATGCCACCTATACTAAATTCCCAAACACGCGCAAATGTATCGAAGTAGGCCCAAGGCTGATTGCTATATGTTTTAAAAATTGAGTAGCTAATGGACAATACAAATACTGTGCTGAGAACGGCTAACAATGTTTTGCGTACCGGTGTTTTAAAAATTTTACGCGCTAAAAAGTAAGCGATAAATATTAATGCTGGCCATAATAGATAAAACTGCCCTTGGATGGATAATGACCAATAATGCTGAAAAGGACTAGCTGCTTCATCGCGTGCTAAATAATCGACAGCATCAATGGCAAGGCGCCAGTTTTCGAAATACATTGTTGAGGCGAACATATGTGAAATAATTTGTTCCCATTGTACTTTTGGTATAAGGAAAATCGACACGACTGCAACTGTAAGCGTCACGATCAGTGCTTGAGGGAACAACCTTTTTGCTAACCCCAAGATAAACTGCCCAAAACCAATTTTCCCGTTTCGTTCAACTCTCGATAAAAGAGAGGTTGTTATTAAAAAGCCGGAAAGTACGAAAAATACATCAATGCCACCAGACACTCTACCTAGCCAAATATGGTATACAGCGACAAGTAGTGTAGCAATTGTACGTAACCCTTCAATTTCCGGTCGATACCGTTTTTCTGGGATTTTTAAATCTGTCAATACGATCAACTCCAAATATAGTGCAAATTCCAGATACGTACCTTATTATAACGAAGGTTGTTGTGAAAAGTAAGTGAAGGGTTGTCATTATAATGAGGTGAGGATCAAAAAACGGAGCTCAAATTGAAGGTGTAGTCTGCTCCCATGGGCGAAAGTGGTGAGTTTTGATTCGGTCTCAGCGAGAGAAACGCACAGCTTTGCGAGAAAACACTCTCGTAAGCAGATTAATAGGAAAAGATTGATTGTGAGGTTAGAGAAGGGCAGTCTTCACTAAAACAGAGCGAATTTGCTCTTCAGGTGCATATATGAACACGGGTCAAAGTGAATTATTCGCTGGGCGCGTGAATTACTCTCGAATCAGAGCTCAATACTCTCGAAATAAGTTTGCCACATGCTGAAGTGAAGAAAAGGTTAGTTAGTTTGATTAGTAAAGAGCAGTTTTCTCATGTCGTTTTCGTATGATTATGGTACAATCAACATATAATAAAAAAAGCTGAACGTCGACGAAATGTCCAGCTAGTTTCAGTTACATTCCGCTTTAAGGGCGGTTAACCAAGTCATTACAAGTTAAGATGTTTACTCAAAAGAGTAACCCCCATTGGAATCCTGTGGTAAGGTAATGGGCGGTTACTTCTTTTTTTTGGTAAAGAGGACAATCAATGCAATAATAGCTGTTGCCATTGTTGCAAATGCTATAAAAGCTTGGAATAGCATATTCATTGCCTCATAAGTTACCATCATATATAAACACCCCCTTTCTCAAGGGAGTGCTAACCGCCCACACGCTTAATGCAACTGATGTTCTTATTTTACCATGAAAACCGAGTGCCACTCAATCATACAATTCATGCGCGGTGCTGAAAATTTCCTATGGCATCAACCGATATATCCTTTTCGATCGAGCAAGTAATCGATCGAGTTTTTTTGTCTTAACTGCTTTTTCAACCATATACAAAGTGAGTAGAAGATAGTTAGTTTGGTTAGAGAAAGGGTTTTTGAAAAATAGCTTCCTAATCAAGATGACATGTTTAAGCGTACACTCTATTACTGGTCACGTTTATATACGGGACAACTGCAAAAGGGAAAAGGTTATCGTACATTGTTACCTACAATTACTATTAATATTTGTAACTATACGATTTTTGATGATATGAAGCATTACCATAGTACCTATCATTTGTATGAAGATACGATGCTTGAACGATTAAAGCCGAAAGATGATGTACTTGAAGTTCATTTTATTGAGATGAACAAGTTTTTAAAAGCGTGGCATCAAGATCAATTAAAGCTACTAGATGATATTTTGGCTAGGTGGTTGTTACTACTAGGGATGGTAGATGTGCGTAAAGTAAAAGTCTACAATGATATTTACAAAGAATTGGAGGAGTTAGCAATGAAAGATGAAAACTTATTAGAAGCGTTTAATGCATGGGAATATTTAAGTCAAACACCTGAAACAAAAATTGCCTACGAATCCCGATTAAAAGTCATTTTAGATGAAGAAGCCCGATTAGATGATATGCATGAAAAGGGAATTGAAAAAGGGATTGAAAAAGGCGTTCTAAAAGTTGCGAAAGAGTTAATTTCTTTGAATCTGGATTTAGAGACAATCCGTAAGGCTACAGGTTTATCGATAGAAGAAATTGAAGCATTGAGAGCGGAAATATTATAGTTGTTTTTTGAACAGTGCATCTTTTACTTGAGATGTGCTGTTTTCTTATGGATAGTTATTGAAGCGGCGGCAAATACTCTCGAAAGCAGTATTCTACAAAGCCAAGTGTGAAGAAGATAGTTAGTTTTGTTAGTGAAGTTCAGTTTTTACTGAAAAAAGCGCCGATAGAATCCGAGAACCTCTGATAAGCACTAAAAAACGAGCTTCATTTATATAGGAAACAGTCCCTAGATTTTTCAATGGTTCAAGGGGCTTTTTCTTTTGCCTGCCAATCGTAGTGCTTTTTCATCTCTTGGAAACTATTTGTTGGCGGCAATTGGATATGACATAGTGATTTTAACATGCTATTAGTATAGACGAAGTTCAAAATAAGCTTCATATGAAAGAGGGGGAATATTTATCATGAAAAAAAAGAATTCATATAGATTTTTAATCAGTGCCACTTCTGCGACTTTAGTTGCTTCTGCAATTGTACCTGTTGCGAGTGCAGCTAGTTTCACAGATATCGAGCAAAGTGGAGATCACAAAGATGCGAATTTAGCATTAACAGACTTAAACATTACTAGTGGTTATCCAGATGGGTCATTCCAACCGAACAAAAAAGTTACTCGTGGCAACGTTGTAAAGTTTTTAGGAAAATGGTTAGTATCTGAAGGTTACACAATTCCAGAAGGCTACCAAACTACACAACGCTTTGATGACCTACCTCTTTCAACAAAAGATACAGAGTTATTAGGGTATGCTGCCTTAGTAAAAGACGCTGGTGTATTTAAAGGGAACAACAATAAGTTAAATGCTAGTGCATTAATGCCACGTCAACAAATGGCATTAGTTCTTACACGTGCAATTGATAGTGTCTATGGCGTAGATTTAGTAGCTATAGCGCAAGAAGAAAACTTTGAGTCGAAAATTACAGATATTTCTTCATTAATAGACGAAAAAATTGATGCAATCGAAGCATTAGAGTTTGCAAAAATTACGAAAGTAACAGAATTCAGACCAAGTGGTGATTTATCTCGTGCACAATTTGCTTCATTCTTACACCGTACAATTACAAATGTTGAAGATTTTATCGGTGAAGAGAAGTTAACTGTTAAAGGTGCTAAAGTCATGTCTGCAACTCTATTAGAAGTAACATTGAGTGACGATTCAGTTCACCAAGTTACACTAGAAAAAGCACTTGAAGAAAACGAAGAAACAACTGTGAAATTTGTTATTGATGAAGTAGAATACGAAGCGACTGTTACATATGTGGTAGAAGCGCTAAAAGTAAAATCTATTAAAGCTATTAACGGTACACAAGTAGAAGTAGTATTTAACCAAGAAATCGATCCAACATCAGTGTCAAAAGATGCTGTTAAATTATCAAATATCGATACATTTAAAGATGTAGCAATCGACAATGTTAAAGTGAGTGATGCTAAAAAATCAATTATTTTAACGACGGCTGTGAACGAAATTCTTTCAATCGAAGAAGATAAAACAGCACCAAGCATTACTGGTCAAACGTCAGTAAAGGCTTCTGTAGTGAAAGTGAAATTCTCTGAGCCAATGCGTGCATTTGCAAATGCTGGTATTCAATTCACTTTAGCAGACGGTACGAAAGTTACTGGAATTACTGGTGCAGTTGCACAACTAGCAACTGATGTAGATTTCGATTTATCTGCAGCTAAAGCGAACGGAAAAGAATTAGCACCTGGCACTGAAGTAAAAGTAACTTTCGTAGCAGCTCGCGATATCGCGGGTAACTTAATCACACCAAACCCAGCGACAATTACTTTGAAAAAAGCTGAAAAAGATGGTGTTGCACCGACTGTAACTTCTATTAAACAAACGGGCGCTAAATCATTCCAAATCGTATTCTCTGAAGCTGTGTTAAAAGTAGCTAAAGAAGATATCGAAGTGAAAAAAGGTGGTCAAGCATTAGTAATTGATACAGTTGTACAAGATGCTACTGCGAAAAACGTAGTGCATGTTACATTAGATGCTGTAACTGAAGGTTTAGTAACTGTGTCTACAGCAGCTACTAAAGTTATAACAGACGCTTCTGGCGAAACAGCTACATTCACACAAACAATTACATTTACAAAAGATGTTATTGCTCCAACTGTAACAGCTACAGAAGTAGTAGTTGAAAATAACGTGGAATATTTACAACTTACTTTCGATAAAGCTGTTTAATTTAAAGGAGCTACAGCAACTGCAAACTTTGCAGGTAACTTTACAGCAAATAGCGTACTTTATCCTGTAACGGCAACGAACGTAACTGTAAGTGCAGTAAAAGATGCGCCAACAAAAGTACACATCAAATTAGCAGATTTAGTAAGTACTGATGACCGTAAAGGAATCACTTATAACGGTAAATTAACGTTAACAAATGTAGAAAGCACGTTTGGTATTGGCGTAACAGCTAGCCAAGATGTTAAATTTGTACGCACTGGTGATGTTGTAGAAAACACTACAAAAATCGCACTTGCAGCTACAGATGCAATCAAAACATCAGCAACAAACCCTGACACAATTACAGATAACAATGTTGTTTATGTTAAATTCAGTGCAGATGTAGATGCTGAAGTAGCAACGAACGTAGCAAACTATGAAATTGATGGAGCAACTGTGAAAGAAGCAATCGTAGAAAGCAGTGCTTTAAATACTGTGAAATTAGTATTAGCACAAGACTCTAACGTATTCACAGGTGAACGTAACTTCACAATCAGCAACATCAAAGCAAAAGGTTCAAACGTTGCGATGGATAAAGTGAAAACAACAATCACTTTAAACGAAAATGTAGCACCTAAATTAGATACTGCAAAAGTTAAAAATGATTCAACACTTGTTCTAACATTCACTGAAGCTATTACGGGTGTAGTAGATGCTAGCTTCGAATTATCAATCGATAATAAGGCACTAGCTACGAAAGCAACTCTTGATGCAGACGGTAAAACAGTAGTAATTACACTAGCAACTGCTGGAGAATCATTTGTAGCTGGTAAAACAGTAACAGTGAAAGCAGCAACTGGTAATGCTATTAAAGATCTTAAAGGTAATGCTTTAATTTTCACACCACAAAACATTACAATTCCATCAACAATCGGTCAATAATTGACTAACAAAAAACAGTATGCTGAGCATACTGTTTTTTTGCATTTTAAGTATTACTTGGATCGAAATACACTTCAGATTGGTAGGAGGTCGCTCAAGTTAGAGTTGAAGTCGCTCCAGATTGGTAGGAGGTCGCTCAAGTTAGAGCTGAAGTCGCTCCAGATTGATAGAGGGTCGCTCGAGTAAGAGCTGGAGTCGCAGTGCTTACTTACGGAAGAAACTTTTATGTTGGTTTAATAATAACTTAAAATATGCAAGTCAACTTTTCTTCATCTTCAAACATCGTGGTATAATTAATGAAAACAACAACGAGCAAATGAGCAGGATAGTAAGTAGTATGAAAATGAAGTAGGGAGGTGCATTTCATGAATAAAAGAGCGCTTAAACGACTTCCTTTGTCTGAGTTAGTCGACCTGAAAATTGATTACGCGTTCAAACAACTATTCGGCAGTGAGAAAAACAAAGCCATCACCGTGGTCTTTTTAAACGCTATTTTAAAAAAGACTGGGCGAGATAATGTAAAAGAAGTTACCTTCAAAAATGTAGAAATTGGCGGTGAATGTCGAAATTCAATTTACCAATAAGTACGATATGGTTAAGCGTTCTATCTACTATTGGTCACAACTTTATAGTGAACAAAGTGTGACCGGTATGAGTTATAGAGAATTGAGACCTACAATCGCTGTGAATATTTTGAACTTTAATTTGTTTACGAATACAAAGTTATTCCATACGACGTATCATTTATATGAGGATGAAGAAAGATTTAGATTGGATAATGTCATGGAATTTCATTTTATAGAAATACCTAAAATGCTCCAGCATTGGAAAGATGAACAACTAGATCCGTTAAATGATGTATTAGCACGTTGGTTATTGTTATTAGGCATTGTCGACCACCGGAAAGGCACGGTCTACGAAGATATATACAAAGAATTGGAGGAAATCGCCATGAAAGATGAAGTTTTACGAGATGCCTTTACAGCCTGGGAAGACCTAAGTTCCACACCGGATGGGGTTTTAGCCTATCGTACACGCTTGAAACAAATCATGGACGAAGAATCCGCAGTCAGAGAAGCCGAACTACGAGAGCAAGCCGCTTTGGCGAAAGGAATAGAAGAGGGAATTGAAAAAGGAATAGAAAAGGGCATAGAAAAAACAGCAAGTAACTTGTTGAAGATGAAAATGGCTACAGCAGATATCGTAATGGCAACAGGCTTAACAGTAGCGCAAATAGAGGAACTTCGAGAAAGAATGACTCGCTTATAAAAATACATGCTAATTTGGCTTCATCTCATTGAGAGGGAGTCGAGTGAATAAAATCCCCCCGAATCTAAAGTTCAAATTCGGGGGGATTTATTACAATCACATCAATATGAATAAACATGCTGATAGTCTTTGATTAAATGACCAAAGCCGAGTGCTAGTAAATCATTGTAGAGATTCGTATGGATTTTGAGCTCATCGTCGATTAGAAATTGGATTTTACTTGTCATTAACGTCTTATAAAGATCTTGATCGTAAGGAAGCTGCAATTCCTCGTAGTTTTTCAATCCTCTTATTAAATCTTCAAGTGTAAGCGTATCATAATCTTTACCTTCAAAAGAATAATCGCCGTTAATTTGATACCAAAGGTCGCCATTACTTGGGTTTATCCACTTTGTACCTGTATTTTCGACTGCATTTTTAATGCTGAGTGCGGTGTCGAGATATTTTTGCTCATCTGTATTTTGATAAGTTTCAAACAAAAAGTTCATTTCACCAAGTGCATGATTTAGTGAGACATGTGTTTTTTTCGTCTGCTGTTCAGAGTAATAGTCTAAAATATAGTAGCCATCATCTGTCGGTAAAATATTTTTAATCTTTTCCTGAGTGCTTAAGAAATCAGCGTAAAGCAAGTCGCTGCTTTGAATTTCTGGATTGTTTAAGATGGCTCCGGCCTTACTTAAAAAGAGTGCGATTTTCTCATTATGTCGTGTATCAGTATAGGGAGCAATAATGCCATAATCCCGCTTTAACCATGTACTCGTATATTCGGTTTTCCAAATGGATGCATCCCCTTTGAAATCAAATAAATAGTTGACCGAATTGACCAACATATCATAATAAAATCGTTCATTTGTCTCTTCATAACGTTGGATAACATCCTCGACTTGCTGATACACTAAATTGCGTCCATAACCGACTTTTGTACTCGGTTCAACTGACCAAGGGAGCTTCGTGTAAGTGCCAACTGCAGTTTGCCATTTAGGTGATTTAATAAATTTATCATTTGTTAAGTTTTTATAGTAGGACATTTCATCTTCAGTTGAAAACAGTGGCTCTTTACTTAGCAAAAACCAGTTTTCACTGAATTGGTTTTCGCTAGTTGTGCGTAATTTCAAATTGAATGTAAGTGTGTCTTTTTTATCGGTAATGTCGATGTATTTATCTTCATTAACAAGCTCACGTAAAACGCTTTGCTCCCCGTTCTCATATTTTTCTACAAGATCTTTGGAAATATAGTTCTGTGAAAGAAAGAGCTGATAAGGTTGCTCACTTGTTAGTGAATAGACTCCCTTTACATTAGACGTATAGTCGATACCGAAAACGCGGTCGTGCTCTTGAGCGATTTCCTCCTCGAATGAGTAGTGTGTATAAGATGGTTTGTTCGTAAAGACAATTTTAAAAGGTAAAGTAGCACCTTTTTCCGTTGTATTGAAAAACTTTGTAAAGACAAATTGATCGCCGTTATCGATTTCACGCACTGTGAGCTGTAATTCACCAATTTTTTTAGTGCTTTTCACGTCGAATGAATAAGTCGTATCTGTCGCATTTTCTTTTTCCTGGACAGACTTATTTGTTTCTTCAAGTGTGTGGTCATCGCTCACGATATGTACATCAGGGGACAGACTGACAAGTGAATTGGCGGGTGCTTTAAATGTTTCGCCGTCAATTGACTTTGTAATTGGCTGCTGCTGATCGCGTTGTAAGAAAAGAAAGCCAGCAACACCGATACAAACCAATAATAGTATGGAAAATAAATAACGCTTTTTCATATATAAACTCCTCATATAAATTATTTACTGTAGAATACCCTTCATTATAATTTTTTTAGCAAGTAATGAAAAGAAAAAGCGAGTAATTCCAGTACTTTGTGTTAAATATTAAAAAAATAGAGGAAACATGCCGAAAATATAAGTAACGCTTCCTTTTACCAGAAGCGCTATACATAAATGGTTAAATTCTACCAAGGAAAAAATGTTATCATAAGGTTAATGATGGTATCGAACGGAGGATATACATGAAAAAGATAGTAGGTTATACAATAGCAGCAGCACTCCTAATGCCGACGAATGTGGCATTTGCGAATGAGCAAATAGCAAGTAAAAGTAACACCGAGGTGGCAGCAGCTTCAATGACGAACCTCGCAACAAATAAGGCTGAACTAGAAAGCTTAATAGATACGAATTTAAATAGTTATGAAACGTCATTTGTCTTACATTTCACAGGTACTTCCGCAGCGTTAAAGGCGGAAATTGAGGCTTATATTGATAATTATAAAACGAAAAATCTGTATGTTGGTTGGATGATTGATAGTAGAGATATAAAAGTAATTGAAAGTGGTTCGAAAGCAACGATTACTTTTAAGATGAAATATTTAACAACAAAAGCACAAGAAACAGCATTTGAAGCATCTCTTCAAACGATTGCAAAGTCTATTTTTACAAATGGGATGAGTGGATTCGACAAAGTAAAAGCGGTCAATGATTACATCGTAGCCAATACAGCTTTTACAAATGAAACAAGTACAAGTCCTTATGCACCTTATACAATTACGAGTCAGAGGAAAGGGGTTAGCCAAGCTTACGCACTGCTCGCTTACCGTTTATTGAAGTTAAAAGTAGTGGAATCGCTAGATACGGCTGGCAGACCGGTTTCAATTGTAGTAAGTGATTCGAGTTTCCCTGTTCAAATGGTCAATGGCAAAGTTGAAAATGGCGTACCACATGTCTGGAATTTAGTTCAACTAGGCGCGTCGGATTGGTATCACCTGGATACATCTTGGAATGATTCTTACCCAGATATAGCAAGTGAAGTTAAATACAATTATTTTTTAATGTCAGATGCAAAAATGACGAGCTTAAATACACATAAGTATACAGGGACAGAGCCTGCAACTAATACGCAATATGATGGTTTTGCGGATGCACAATCACCGATAAAAGTAGAGAATTCTTATTTTTATTCAAATAAATCGGATGATTATACATTGTATAAAATCGGAAGAGCTTCGCAATTTTCACCTATAAGAATGAAGGCACTTGCTTATGATGCTGTGAATAAAGTTTTATATTTTGCTAATTATTCATCTAAAGGCGATCTTTATAAAGTGAATTTTGATGGTGGAACATTCGATCCTGCTGAAATGACGCTCGTACAAACAGGGCAAATAAAAAGCCTAAGTGTAGATGAAAAAAGTAAAATGTTGAATTATACGTTCGTTAATGGTGGATCTGGTCGCCTGCCATTAAAAACGCGATCTGAGTTCGATACTGCGGCAATGACACCTGTCTTTTATGCGATAAATAGCTTAGGTAATCCAACACATGTAACGACTGTTCATGTGGATAGTTATGTAAGAGCTTTAGTGAACTACAATAAGTTAACAAGTGCACAAAGAAGTTTAGTGACGAACGGAGGCAATTTGCCGTTACTAGAAGCTAAGCTTACTGCTGACCAAAGAGAGGCAGCAAAGGCAATACAAGCAATTTATGAAATGGATGAATTGCATGTCTCCTTCGCATCAAAAGCGAAAAGTGCTCGTGCTATATATGACGCACTATCTGTAGAGCAGAAAAAGCTTGTGACGAATTTATCAACACTATTAGCAGCTGAAGCAAAGGTGAAATCGAATTTAGCTATGACACTTTCAATAGATGAAGCAATCGAGGCATTGAAACCAAAAGTTAGAGGATTCTACAATGAAGTTTCACAAATAAGAGCACGCTATGAGGCACTGACAGAAGCACAGAAACAGTTAATCGTAAAATATGATGCGCTTTTAGTAGCAGAAACAACAGCGAAAGAGGATTTGCAAAAGGCGAATAGCTTTGATTATCGTCTCTTATTTTTAACGCAAACAGATGAAAATTATGAGACTAAGGTAGCCGCATTACGTGATGAGTATGATAATACGCTATCACTCAACCAAAAATCATTGATCAAATTACTCTCGAAGCTCTCAGATGCGGAAAAAAATGTTGCTGACAATGCAAAGACGATAGAAAAGTGGAAAGAAAAAGTGAAAACTCTGGATGCATTACAAGTAACGCTTACAGGGTATGGTAAAGCTATTTATAGTTTACGAGCGGAGTATGACAAATTTACAACACTACAAAAATCCCTTGCAGGAATTGACTTGCTTACAGAATTGGAAGAACATGAGGCTTATATTGCTGTAGCTGAAGGAATTGCAGCACCAGTCGTTGCACTGATAGCGGCGCTTGATGTCAATATGTCTAATATACAAAAAAAAATCGATGAAGCTAAAACGGCTTACAATGCGCTAGATGCATTATCACAAGAATGTGTAAGTAACTACGACCGCATTGCAGATATTGAGAAGTGGATCGTATACAAAAAAGATATTGATAAAGTTGAGAATTTAATTCGCAAAATCGTAAAAGGGTCATCGAGTTATAAAGCGAATACGTATGAAGCGCGTTTTGCCTATAATACGTTAACAGAATACGCACAATCAAAAGTTTCTAACTATGCGATTTTACTAGCTGCAGAGAAAGATATTGCTGCTGAGCAAAAGCCAGATGAAGAAGTAGAAGGCGAAGTAACGGAAAAAGATGGCGTATTTACAATTATAGGTGGACATAAAAATGGTATCTCTACATTCGAAATTCCAGCAGATGTCGTGCGCAAATCATTTGGAGAGAGTGGCAATGCAACTATCAAACTGTCATTGAAAAATAATATTCAAGTGACAATTCCTCCAAATGCTATTAATGAAAGATCCGCTCAGCACGCTTCGGCTAGGGTGACTGTTGAAGTAAGAAAAAATAATGACTTGACGATTGAATTACAACTTATTACACCTGGGAAAGAAATTGAATTAATCGAGCTAAATGATTATGTAACAATCGAGCTGCCACTAGATAATGTGTATGATGGCTATGATGATTTTGTTGTTCTTCAAGAAACGGATACAGAGTTTGTGGCAATTCCATTTAGACAAACGAATAGTAATACACTTGTCATAAAAGCAAGAACGTTTGGTCGATATATTTTTGATTCGAAAACGAGTGCATTCAGAGATATAGGCACGAGTAGTTATGCGGAAGATATCCTATTTTTAGCGAATCGCCGAATTGTAAAAGGAACTACTGAAACGACTTATTCACCTACAAAAAGTGTAACGCGAGCACAATTTGCAGGGATGCTTGCGCGTGCTTTGAATTTAAAGCCAACTGAAGAAACGAGCTTTGAGGACATTAAAGGTCAGTGGTATGAATCAGATGTTCAAGCATTGAAGGAATTTGGTGTTATTAACGGCGTTTCGGATTATAGATTTAATCCGAGTGGTAAATTGACAAGACAACAAGCGGCAGTCATGGTTTATCGAATGATTGAAAAAACAGGATATGATTTAAATGATATCGATATTTCAAGTGTATCTTTTAAAGATGATCATTTATTTAGTACAGAAGTAAATGAAGCAGTAAAAACGCTTTATATTTTGGATGTACTATCAGGCAAACCATCAGGCCACTTTGACCCACGTGGTAATATAAATCGCGGTCAAATGGCGAAGATTCTAAAAAACTCTTTAGAATTAATCGAGTATTACTAAGTAAATAGGTTGCTATTAGAAAAAGAGCGAATCCATAGCGATTCGCTCTTTTTTTTGAGCATATGAAGCAATGTTAGCTGAAAATATACCCGTTGCAGGGTGCGTTGAATACTCTCGAATCAGAGCCAAATACTCTCGAAAGCAGTTTTACCGGTAGCGATGCTAGAAAAAGATAGTTAGTTTTGATAGTAAAGATCAGTTTTCACTAAAAAAGAGCGAATCGCTTAGCTAATATACTTCTTTACTACCTCAATCCAGTATTGCATATAAAAAACGTAGCGAGGGGAGACATCTCGCTACGTTAAACTAAAATTATTTAAATCAGTCACCCTAAAACACAATGTACTTCGCATAGCGTTTCCAGCTTAGTTCTTTAAACTGTTTCCACTCCACTTTTTGGATTGGCATAGAACGGAAAGTTGGAGCCATAATGTTTCGCTGTTTATTCGATAGAATGACAGTGCCTTTTTCGAATGGTGCTAGGAAAACCGTTGACGTATCGGTTTTAAATTCAACATCAATTGGCTCTAATCGAAGTTTTCCATCTGCTCCAACAACATACACGCTGCTAGGAACCTTTTTCATCTTCTTCTTCACCCAGTCAGAGTTGACTTTATATGAATCTAGTGCCTCATTTACAATAATCGAAGCGCTGCCTACTGTTGAAAATGGAATGTCTTCAAGCGCATCTTCTTGTTGAATTACGACCTCGTAATTCGACGGTTTTGGCAGTTTCGCTGATTTTGCTAATTCATTTGCCCAAATAGAATTTGCTGCTGTGGCAATCATTTGTTTTTCAAGTACAGCACCCGCTAGGTCACCTTTGAAATGCTTCATCTCAAGTTCGACTTCTTGACCCTCAATTACTTGCTGCCACTCATCCTCCGACAAATAGGCGAACATGGATTTTTCTTGTGAATAAATTTCAAATGTTACGTTTCCTGCATCTTCAGTAATATTTGCGATTACACCATCAATTGGATTTAATATGCCTTTTCGAGATTCAATTTGTTCGATTTTAGCATCGACGAATTCGATTTGTCGATTTGCCTCGGCAATATGTCGATTTAAAATGGCGATTGCTGTAAATGGCGAATTTTGTTGAGTGAGCTCTAATTCGACATCAATATTCAAAAGTCCCGCAACATCCTTCGAATTAATAGAACTTTTTGGATCCTTTGTGCGGGCATAATCGGATTCAATATCATCTAACGTATCTTCTAAAGAAGATAATTCATCTTCATAAGCGGATTTCTCAGCTTCTAGTTTCGTTAGTTCTTCATCTACTTCTTCAGCTTTATAGGTTGCTAGTGCATCAAGTGCTAGCACCTCTTGACCACGCTTGACATTAATGGCTGCTAATGAACTGGCATCAGCAGTTACAGTGTATATTTCAGCTGGTGCAACGATTGCATCCTTATCTAAACGCTCAACATTCCGCCCAGCATGTGCCTTTTGAAATGAATCGATAAAATAAGTGCGGTTTACACGACTATCATCTTTAAATGTATAAAAAGCATTTACACTAATAAGTACTAGAAGCAGTAAAATACTAATACTCGTCCATGGTCGCCTTTTAAGAAATGCTGTCAGGCGCATCATCCTAGCCCCCTTGAAATCCATTCTTGAATTGGTAGGACACTATACATACCAATGAAAACCGCCATTATGACATATAGCAGTATGATTTTTACTAAAAGAGCTTTTTTGTTCATGTTATCTTCCCATTTCGACAAAAAGCTAAATTGAATTATGATGGCAACAACAGTCGAGATCGTAAATTGATTGATCGCTAAAAGAACATAATCTGTGTCAATTACTTGCTGTGCTATAGGTGCTAAAGAGAAAAATGAGAAGGAAGTAGTATAGCCAACCGTATAGAAAACAACGAATAAAATGGCTTTTTCAAGTAATAAGAAGGTAATGACATATAATTGTACCTTCTGAATCCATTTGTATGGAATGTCTGTCAGCAAATATAAAATATATGGAATACCGTAGTAATGAAATGCAAAGTAAAGTATCGCCCAAAGCATGGCCCCAATCATTGAAAGAGTACGTGCCACAAAATAGGCATCGCCTTGATTTGTTGCGAATAATGTTGTTAGGCTTTCTGTACCGATGCCCCAAAATTCACGAGCCATAAATAAGATAATGGCGAACATGAAGACCGTAAATGAGCGTTTCTTGTATCCGCGTATTTCCGCTTGCTCTACCATTTGCGTAAAATAAGTCGGATTTGCCAAGCTATGCCAAAATTTATAATTATAGAACATACACAGCTACCTTTCCAAATTGAAAATTGACTATCAAAGATGAAGTATACACCTATTTTTTACATTAAGATATGTGAAAATGGACTAAACTTTTGTTCATAGTCATGTGAAATTTACTACATTCTTATATTGTAATAGATTGTGAAAGTAATTTCATGCGATATGTAAGATTTTGCTGGAGAAATTATACTTTACAACACATGAATCAGTAGTTCGCTCATGAAAGTGAGTAAGAAGTAATTACAGTTAAAACTAAATTATATAGCCAATAGTCCGATAGTATAATAGAGACAAGTTTTTCTTAATACATACCAAATTCCTAGAACACCCAAATTGAAAGGATGAATTAATTTTGAAACGTAAACTAAGAGCAGGCGTACTGACGAGCCTATTATTGACACCAGCAGCATTAGCAAATGCGGAGGGAATCGAAAATAATCATTCTGACAAAAATGAAGTAAGTGAAGTATCAAAAGTTGCTAAAAGCTCTAGCACGGAAGTACCTAAACTAACAGTCAAAGAAGAAATACTGTTAATTATGAAAAAGTTGAACGAAAAATCGACAAAAGATGAACTTACTCTAGCGAAGAGTTTTACATTAAATGATGGCACTTTTACAGAAGATGAAAGAAAGTTCCTCACTGCGAAAATCACATATGTTGAAAATACAATTACGCAACTAGACGAAATAAAACTATTAGGTACTGCAATGACGAAGCTAACATTGACAAATGCTAAGCTCATTCAAGAAACGCCACTTGCAAGAATTGATTTTGACAAGGTTTACAATAATCTTACAAATACACAAGAAGCCTTTAAGTTAGCCGTAACGAATGCTTCAAATGATATTAAAATTGCTGCACTTGGGTCGGCGCTACAATACGGCAATGATGAAAGAGCAAATCATGCTTACTTAAAATCGCATGGTGCAGATGTCGCGAATCTTATTCAGATGGAAAAAGTAATCGTAAAGCCAGAGGGAATTAAGCAGAAATTTATCGACTTAGAGACAATGGTAAATGTAGCGATACCTAATCCAGAAGATATTAAAGATTTAGTAATTGAAATAAGAGATGAGTATAAGGACTTTTCTGAAGATGAAAAGAAAGTCATGGCAGCACATATTCCAGACAATGCGACAAAAGCACCTTATGCAACGTATGCAGCGATCGTTACGGATTTAAGTGCAGCAGAAAAAGTGGATGAAAGCATTACGAAATTCATCGCAGAAATCGCAAAGCCAAATGCTGATTTCACAAAATTGATTGCCCCAATTGATACAGCGTTTAACAAACTAAGTGAATCAGCTCAAAAATTACTTACACAAAAAGATGTTTTCGAGTCATATCAAGAAGCTTACACTGTCACAAAGCTAATAGCCGCAATGCGAATTTCCAACAAAGCAGACTATCGTGATGCTGTTACGAATGCGAATAAGTTATATGACGCCCTTGACCCTATATACCAAGGCTATGTTAGTGGGGCAGATAAATTAAAACCAGCACTAGCCCAAATTGCAAAAGCTGAAATAGTGGAAGCTGAAATTGGTAAAATTGCCAGTATTACGAATCCACTTGACAAAATGAAAGCAATTACAACAGCGCGTACAGCTTTTGATGATTTAGATCGCGATGAGCAAAAAATTGTCAATAACTTAACGGCGTTGACAACATATGAGCGTATGTTAAAAGCGCCGTTAAAGGTAGATTCGATGATTACAGCTTTGAAACCAGAAAGCAAAGACTTTGAGGCGAAAACTTTAGCTGCAAATGTAGCTTTCAATAAATTAACTGATGAAGAAAAGAAAATGGTTTTAAAAGCGAGAGAATTAGAAATTTTATTGCCATATGCAGAGTTGTCAAAAGAAATAAAGGTGCTAAGATCAACGATGCCGAACTTTACACAGGCGATAAAAGCTGCAAAAGCTAATTTAACTACATTGAAAAGTATCCCTGCTGATGCAAGTGACGTGGTTAAAGTAGAGCTTGGGAAATTACTAGACGATTTAGAAAAGACACTGTTAGTGCGAGAAAATGAAGAAGCGGCGGCAGCACAGCTAGTAGCAGATATAAATGCTTTAACAGAAACAGATACAGCGAATTTTATGTCGAATTTACAAGCTGCGCGCGATACGTACAATAATAAACTTTCGCCGGAAAGTAAGAAGCTAGTAACGAACATTAAAATATTGACGGACTATGAAAAAAAATATAAGCCAGTGAGCAATGTCATGCTTATAATCGACAAATTGGATAATACGTCAAAAGATTACGTGAAAAAAGTGGCTGCTGCCCAAAAAGCGTACGACAAATTAACAAGTAGTCAAAAAGGTTACGTGACAAATTACGATAAAGTAAGTGGCGCACTAGGATTAGTGGATGTCATTACGAAAATCGATAAAATTAAAATCTCTGCTAAAAATTATCGTGAATTAGTTACTGAGGCAAGAAAGGCTTATACTGCTTTAAGCCAAGCGGATGCAGCGTTAGTAGCGAACTACACTAAATTGACAGATGCTGAAAAGTATATTGTTGCTGCTAATGCATTTGATCAAAAAATCGAAGCTCTATCAAGTACTTCAGGAGATAAATTCGTAGCAGAAGCAGCGAAGTTAACGGCGGAGTATAAAAAACTAGATGCAAATGTGAAAAAGCTTGTACAAAACGCGAATACACTGTTAAATTATGAAAAAGAAAATAGAGCGGTTATTAAAGTGATTAATTTAATCGATGCACTAAATCCTTCAGCGAAGGACTACGCTAAAAAAGTTTTAGCTGCGCAAAAGGCGTACAATGCACTAGATCCGATATCACAAAAGCGTGTTACAAATATTAACGAGCTTAAAGCAGTAGAAGATGTTGCAACGCTGATTATTTTAATTGATTCATTGAAGTCTTCAAGTAAAACATTCCTAAAGGATGTTGAACAGGCGCGTAAAACGTATGATGCTTTAACAGCAGCAAAAAAGGCGCAAATCACAAACTATGACAAGCTTCTTGAAGCGGAACAACAATTAACGGGGGCATCAGCTGTCATTTTGTTAATCGATGCGGCACAGCAAGGGGACCCAGACTATCTTGATAAGTTAATGACAGCGCGTGTTGCTTACGATAAATTACAATCAACACAAAAGAAATTAGTGACAAACTACAAAGACCTAACTGAAAAAGAAAAAGCAGTGAAGCCTGTCTTGTCTGTCATGGTACAAATTGAAAGCCTTTCACCAGACGCAAAAGACTTTGTAAGAAAAACAGAAGCAGCCCGTGCAGCTTATTTAAAGCTATCAAAGGACCAAAAAAGCTTAGTTAGTAACATTAGCAAATTGAATGAGTATGAACCAATTGCAAAAGTAATTGACTTGATTTCAACGTTAAAGTCATCGAGCAAAACGTTCCATGTAGATACAGCGCAAGCGCGAGTACTTTATAATGCTTTAAAACCTGAGCATAAGCTACTTGTTTCAAACTACTACTTATTAGAAGCGGCTGAAGCAAGCATTAAAGGGGCTGCGCATGTAGATGCACTTATTTTAGGGCTTTCATCAGTAAATGAAGATGAATATATTAAAAAAATAGATGAAGCACGCGCGGCATATAATGCATTACCATCAAGCGAACAAAAAGCCGTGCAAAATTATAAAAAATTGCAGGATATTGAAAAAATGATCCTACCAGTGAAAAAAGTTGTTGATTTGATAGAAGGTATTTTCACTGCAACGGATATGGCGAAACAATATCAAGCGGTATTAACAGCTTATGACAAGCTAACTACTGAACAACGAAAATACGTTTACAATGATCAAAAACTATTGTCGCTAAGTAATGTAATTGCTGTGTATAAGAGCATTGCAGCTTTAAATCCAAGCGATAAAAACTATTTTGGCATGATTATTTCTGTACGAAAAGATTACGATAGCTTAAGTACTTTTGATAAACAAAGAGTGGGCAACTACGACAAGTTACTGGCAGCTGAAAATGGTATGGCTGAAGTGAAGAAAGTGGTTGATGCGATTGCAGCTCTTTCATCTTCAGCAAATACGTATTTTGAAGATGTAGAACGAGTAGCTGCAGCATACAAAGCGCTAGATTCTAAACTTAAAGGGCAAGTACTCAACTACCAAATTTTGCAGTTAGCAGAGAAAAATATTATTGCTGCCAAGAAAGTGATCCAACTTATTGCAGCGTTAGATCCTGATAAAACAGATTTCGAAAGTAAATTAACTGCTGCCGACAAAGCTTACAAAGCGTTAACAGTCGATCAGCAAAAGCTAGTATACAATGCAAAAATGCTAGAAGATTATTTGAACGGCAACTAAGTGACTGATTGATAATAAAAATGAGAACCCTTCATAATTTAGTTTTGAAGGGTTCTATTTTTGAAATAATTCAAATGGAGGTTAGTAGAAGATGAAAATGAAGTCGAAGTTTACAATAGCATTAGCAACAACAGCTGCTGTCGCATCAAGTGTCTATACAGTACCAGCAGAAGCGGTCACAATGCCGTTTACGGATGTGAAAAATGAAGGAAAAGATGTTGAGTTATATAAAGCGGTTACGGAGTTGTATAGCAAAGGGATTGTCTTTGGCACATCGAGTACACAATTTAGTCCATATAATACGATTACTCGAGGCGAGGCAGCAGCTTTCTTAGCAAAAGCACTGCAATTAAAAACAGATAATGTAGAAAATCCGAATTTCAAAGATGTCCCTACTTCCCATAAATATTACAAAGAAATTGCCGCTTTAGCTGCAAATAGTATTATCGATAAAGATCGAGAAAACTACGATCCTAATGGCGTATTTAGACGTAGTCATGTAGCAAAAATGTTAACTTTAGGTTTTAATTTAGACAAATCGACTGAATTAACAGCAAAGTTTACTGATTTTACACCGACAAAAGAAACGAATATCTATATTCAAACATTAGTAGATTACGGCATTACGGAAGGTACAACGGCTACAACCTTTTCTCCAAATGGATCGCTTACGAGAAAGCAAATGACGCTATTCTTATACCGTACAATGCAAAAATTAGAAGATGACTTTTACATTGTAAGCGTGGAGTAGCTGTTAATTTTCATTACATCAACATGCAGCAAAAATCATTTCTAATCTACTTAATAATTTATAAGTAATACAAACGACTCTTATCCTAAGAAACGATAGGAGCCGTTTCTTACACTCGGAACGGAAAATAGCGCATGTAATATTTCAAATATCTTTCACGAAATATATGAATAATTCACTAGCATTTCGGATAGTATAGTATTTGTCACATACTATTATTTACATAATAAAAGTAAAGCATTCGGAGTGGGAGGTAATGTGATGTTGAAGAAAATGATTTTGATTGTAATAATTTCTTTTGTTCTACCGGTTTCATCAGCTAATATGAGTTGGCTTGGAGATGATTTAACTGCTGTAGCGGCAGTTCCTACTGCAATAGCGCAACATACTTCATCACCAAATACGATGACTAGAGCGCATTGGACCGATGCTTCTATTCAATTAATGTTGAAGAAAAATTTTATGGCTGTCTATGAAGATGGCACATTTAGACCTTCAATCGCTATTACCCGTGCAGAAGCGGCCAGTGCGATTGCGAAATCTTTAGGTGTTAGTATGGACATAAAGCAGCCTCCTAGATTTAAAGATATTACTATATTGCATGCGAACTATCAGGAAATTGCTAAACTAGTGGAGTTAGAGATTATACAAAATAGCGATTACTTTTATCCTAATAATCAATTAACACGTGCACAAATGACGAAAATGCTCGCATTAGCTTATCAATTTGATATTGATTCTAAAAATAATAGTCGATTCACTGACGTTAACAAGACGTACTGGGCAAAGGACTATATTGAATCATTGGCGGATATGGGCATTGTAAATGGTATAGGGCTCAATAAGTTTGCACCAAATAAGGCAGTTTCGAGGGGACATGTGGCTGCATTAATCGACCGTAGCTTAAACTTTAAGCAGAAGATTGATAACCGGGAAGTTGCTTATGATTATTTAGCGAAAGACTACATTACGACAGTTAATTTTTCGAGAGCGTGGTCTTTAGAAACGATTCGACTTATTAATATAGAACGAAGTAAGCAAAACTTGCCACCACTCTTGTTGGATGAAGCTTTAATGCAAGTCGCAGTAATTAAAGTACAAGATATGGTGAAGCGGGGCTATTTTGAACATAAATCGCCTTACTACGGGGCCCCCTGGGAGCTAGCTATGTTGTTTGACTATAATTGCACAAGCTTTGGCGAAAACATCGCTAGAAGAGTACCAACGCCAGCAGCAGTTGTAGCAGCGTGGATGGCATCACCTAAACACCATGACAATATTATGCGGACGAATTTTACAAACACGGGTGTTGCTGTGCAAAAAGATAGTAAAGGGCATTATTATTGGGTACAAATGTTTTCAAGTCAATGAGGACAGCTATGTAACAAATCATCTGTAATATTACAGGAATGTTACAGGAGGGCCGTTTTATCACCATTTTGATACTTGTAAAAAACGCTGACATACCAACGAACGTTGGTATGTCAGCGTTTTTGAGTATTTTGAAAACCGTTACACAATTGAAAAATTACATACTGCCTAATTGTGTTAGTCTATATGTAGGCAAAAAAACGAGTTAATCGAGAGGGGTATAACAAGTATATGAAAAAGAAATGGTTATTACCGATTTTTGCATCATTCATGTTTTTCACATTTAATCCAATAGATAACGCTGAAGCAGCTTCAACAACTGAATTAACATCATCAGCGACTAAATATATAGGTGTACCATACGTTTATGGAGGTACTACAACAAAAGGATTCGATTGTTCTGGATACACATCTCAAGTATTTTCAGACATCGGCATCAAGTTAAATCGTACATCAGGTAGCCAATACCAACAAGGTACAGCAGTAGGTAAGAACGATCATCAAGTAGGAGACTTACTATTCTTTAACACTAGTGGTCGAGGCATTTCTCATGTAGCTATATACATAGGTAATGGTCAAATGATTCACTCACAACCAGGTAAAGGCGTAAGCTACTCAAAAGTAGATGATCCATATTACTGGGGTTCACGATATGTTGGTGCAAAGCGTATTACGACATTAACGGCTGAACAACAAGACCAAATTGCACAAAAGCCAACTGAAGAAGTGAAAGACGCGGCAATTGATTTTACAGTATATGCATCACGCGGTGAAGTAGCAACTCAAATCGCAAAAGCATTAAACTTAGATACTTCTAATACAAATACAGGTTTTGCTGATGTAAAGGCAACAAATCCACAAGCTGGAGCAATTGCAGCAGTAACAAAAGCAGGGATTTTCTCAGCACCAGCTGATGCTAATGCAAAATTCAACCCAGCATCAGCAATAACACGTGCTCATGTTTCAAAAGTAATCGTAAATGCATTTGCTCTTAAGCAACAAGGAGCGCAAGTAACATTTAGCGATGTTTCTCAATCAAGTTGGACATATGAATATGTTTCTATTTTAGCTTCAAATGGTGTTACTGAGGGTAAAAATGATGGTACTTTCGGTTTGAACGATTATGTAACACATAAACATTTAAGTGCATTTATCGAACGCGCTCAAAAATAATTGAGCTATTAATAATAAATATGGGCTATGTTTAAATTTTATACTTGCAGGGTAGATCTTTTAAATAACTTATATTAGGAAGAGAGTTTGCTAATGCAGACTCTCTTCTTTTTATGAAACGAAGATGAAGGGGGAATTTTATAGAGAAAAGTAGTATCGTATGATGTTTTGTCGAATAGATTTTGTTAAAATTATTACGAGAACAGGAAGGGAGGAAATAAGACCGTGTTACTTAAAAAAATCAGTCTTATTATGTGTGTCTTATTAATATCAGCTTCTATGCTTACGATACATAGTGCAAGTGCAAATGGAGGCTTTTCGGATATTCCTAAAAATCACCAAGCGTCTAAAGAAATAAATTATTTAGCTAATTTAGGTGTTATTGGTGGTTATCAAGAGAATGGTAAAACATATTATAAGCCTCAAAATAATGTGACGAAAGCACAAGTGGCTAAAATGGTTGTCATTGCTTCTAATAACAAGCCGCTCAAAGTACAAAAGTCTAGCTTTACAGATGTGAAAGTAGGTACAGAACAGTCTGGTTATATCGAAAGAGCAGTACAATTAGGCTTTTTTGAAAAGGATACTACTGGTAAGTTTTCACCGAACGTTTATATTAAACGTGATGAAATGAGTTTTGTTTTATCAAAAGCTTTTAAATTGAAAGATAGTGAGTTTGCGAAAGTAGATTCCCCATTTATAGATGTAGGGATTACACATAACTATTTGCAATACATTAATGCTATTTATTACGCAGGGATTACGCAAGGTGATGGAGATTTTTACAAGCCGAATAGTAATGTAACGCGTTCCCAATTCGCATTATTTGTAGCAAGAGCAAAAAGCGATGACTTCAGATTAGATCCGCCGGTATTAGGTGATTATGCCCCGGATACGTCTCAAGTTATGGGTGTCATTCAAGTAACGACAGATGGCTTAAATATTCGTAAAACACCGGATACGTCGTCAAAAGATAATATCGTTGGTGTTGTCAACAAAGGCGGTAAACTATCAGTCTATGAAATAAACGGCAGTTGGTTAAAAGTCACATATAAAGGTGCGTTTGCATATGTGTCGAAAAACTATGCGGAATTTTTAGATGCAGATGGACAGGCTTTAGGTACTGTACAAAAAACAGTAAAAGCTAAACAAAATATGAATTTATATTTCAAAGCGACATCTTCTTCTAAAGTGATTGCTTCTGTTAAACAAGGTGCTAGCTTACCTGTCCACAAATCAGTGAATGGTTACTATTTAACTGTAGTGAATGGCTTACCAGGTTTCATTGTTGCGCAAAGTACTGAAGATGTTATTACAGAAAAGCCGCCAGTAGAGCCTACTCCGCCACCAACTTCAGGTAATTTAATAGGGCGTGCGACTGTAGCTAACTTAAATGTACGTAATGCGGCAAACGATACAGCAGCTGTATTAGGTAAATTGAGTAAAGGTGAAACTGTGCAAGTAAACAGTATTTCTGGCTACTGGGCAGAGATTGTTTACAAAGGTCAAAAAGCGTATACGCATAAATCTTATTTAAAATTAATCAATCAAAGCGGTAATATATTAAAAGACCGTGTAATCATTATCGATCCAGGACATGGTGGTAAAGATCCGGGTAAACCATTCAGTGCTACTATAAATGAAAAAACAATTACATTGAAAGTGTCTACTCGTGTAAAAGAAAAACTAGCTGCGGCTGGTGCGAATGTTCAAATGACACGAACGGGCGATACGTATCCAAGTTTACAAGATCGTGTAACGTTTACAGATAAAAATTATGGTGAATTATTTGTCAGCATCCATGTCAATGCAGCTGGTAGTACTTCTGCACAAGGCACAGAGACATATTATGCGATTACTAATGGTGATATGAATGCAGAAGACAACGACCTTGCGACATTTATCAATAACAATATCGTCAAGGATGCTGGCATGAAAGATCGTAAAGTGAAAAAAGCTGATTTTTATGTTATAAAAAACATGCTAATCCCATCAGTGTTAGTAGAGCTAGGTTTCTTATCGAACGCAGAAGATAGAGCGAAACTAACAAGCGATAAATACGTAGAAATTTACGCAGAAGCAATTTATAAAGGCATTGTACAATACTACTCTAAGAAATAATTGATTATAATCAAAATGAAAAAGCATTCTCCTTCGATTGACATGAGGGAGAATGCTTTTTTGTTTACTTTGTATTTGCGTAAAGTGTGCGGTTTACAAATTGTGCGAAGTTTTGGCGTGTAACCGTGCCATCAGGTTTAAATGTATTATCGTTATAACCTGTTGTAATACCTAACGCATATAGAGCTTGAATATCTTTGTAGTATGCGTGAGATGTTGGAACATCTTTAAATGTGTTTGCTGTCATGCCCTGAAGCTTAAAGCCACTAACAAGCGCACGAGCCATATGTGCACGTTTCATTGGCTGATGTGCATTGATTTTTCCGTTTTCAAGTGAAATGATGCCGTAACGAGCACCCGTAGCTAATACGGCATATCCGTAGTCGCCTGGCTTTAAATCACTCGCAGCAATTGTTGCTGAACTAGAAGCTGGAATACCTAATGCACGTAATGTCATCTCTGTTGCCTGTAAGCGTGTTAAAGTGCCTTGTGGATTGTATTTACCGTTGTTCCCTTTTACAACACCAAGTGCGTGTAAGTTTTTAATGTCATAGTATGCACCACCAGATTTAGAAACATCCGGGAAGAATGGGGCAGTCCCAATTGTTGCTTTGTTGGAACCTTTAGTACGTGTTAACGTCTTAATTTCTGCAACTGTGGCAAATTTTTCGCCGATATTTTTGCGATCATCGCGACCTTCTACAAACGAAGTGCGGATCGTATAAGTACCATTAGCTAAATTGCCAGGCATGAAAATTTGGTATTTTTCAGTATGTTTACTAATATCTTTTTTGTCAGCGTTAGTCGTTGTTGCATCAGCAGCTAAGCCAGGGATATAACGTTCATGTCCTTTGCCAACACCTTTGCCATTTGCATCTAAAATTTCGACTTTTAATGTACCACGGGCAGGAACGTTCCCGTTATTTTTTACAGTTACAGTAGAATAGAAGACAAATTGTCCAGACGGTGCTTTATAGCTGCTTACAGCGTCTGAGTAGAGTGATAAATTATAGCGACGTTTTACATTGCCGTTATGATTTTCTGCTACCCATTTTAATGAATGTTTCATAAAGGCTTTTGCATCTACGTTTCCTTTTGTGGATGAGTAGGCATGACCTTTACCGCCATCTTCCCAGTTAGCATCAGCATCTACATGAATGTAGTCGTAAATTTTAAAGCCAATTTGTACGACGCGCCCTTTACCGTATTCAATGGCATGTGCGGCACCAAATTCGTTTTTCTTCATGGTATTTGGTTTGTCTGTAGAATCATAGTTTGAGAAGTAGAGGATAGGTGTAGCGCTAGCACCTTCCCAAGGTTTAATAATTTCAACCCATTCGTTATCTGACTTTACTAAGTTCAGTGTGTTTTTCCCAAGCTCTTTCGTTGTGTTTTGAATGATTGAGTGGGCTGTATTTTTATTGCTAATTGTAGAGTTACGCAACTGAATATCATCGATAAAACGAGCGTTAAATACTTCTGTTAAGTTATCCCATTCCATCACCCAAGAATCGACATCATAAATTAATGGAGATAAATCCATTTTACCAGGCTGAGGGAATTTAGCAGATTCATTGCGCGCAGTTTGGAAAGCAAAAATGGCACCACCACCGTTACGCACATACATTTTTACGTTTTCACGTTGTTGATGATTCATCATAACTGTGTAGGCAAAAACGATGCCATCGTATTGGCTGAGTGCTGCTAAGCTGTTTAAATCTTTTTCATAAATTTTTTCTACGTTAAAGCCTTGTTGTTTGTACATATGATAGGCTTTTAATTCTTTATCAAGTGTTGAACTATAGTCAACTTTAGGTGAAACGGTTTTGCCATCATGTACACCACCAGGATGCGTCGTATTGGCGTATTTTTCACTGCTTTCCGAGAACACGACACCGATTTTTTGTGCCTGGGCGTTTGCTTGTGTTGGATTTACCATGCTTAATAGGATAAAGCTGCAAACAAGAGCCATTATAAAGTAAATTTTCTTCATTATTCGACATCCTTTTATGATTTTTTAAGTATCACATTAAATATAGCATATACTGTTATTTTTAAAATGGTGTATTAGGCATATTGCATAAAAATGGTATATAAAGGTTCGTTACTAAAGACCTTATTGATTTTTTTTGAAATATATATGCATTCTAGTATTTGTGGTATAATAACCTTTGTTTTGTTGAAGATGAACAAAAAGAGAGTAGATTGTGATAAGATTTTAATAGAGAACTAATGAATTTATTATAGGGGAGGGCAATTGCATCTATATGTATTTAGGTGCTTTACATGTATGAGTAAATTGAAACAAGGATTTGCAAAGGTCAACAAGATTGATACATTTTCACCGTATTTCTTCTTGCCTTTTATTTTAGTAGTATACTTTTTTACAAGTTTATTTGATTTCCACCGATTTGAGCTATTTAATTTACGTGTATCGATTTGGCCAGTAGTTTTACTAGCATTAACTTGCTACTATATTGGCGTTTTTGTTGTTGATAAATTACAGTGGACAATACCTTCATTTGGACTATCATTTCTCGGGAAATATGTCATCCACTTTGTCGTTTTATTGACACTACTAGGTTTAGGCGCGTTTTTAATGATGATTTTTGGCGGCGAAATGGGCATTACAGATGAATCGGCTAGACGTAATTTAGATCCGAAAAAGTATTTCCTTAGCCAGTTACTTTGGTTTGGAATTTTAATTTTACTTTCATATAAAATGATATTAGAGAAGCAAATGACATGGAAAAAAGCAATCGTATATGGTTCGATTTTTGCGATTGTTATGTTTTTATTCCTTTTACTAGGATACAGAACACCATTAATCATTATGCTGTTCACAGGTATTATTATTTTCCACTA
This sequence comes from Lysinibacillus sp., assembly GCA_036638655.1. GTDB lineage: Bacteria > Bacillota > Bacilli > Bacillales_A > Planococcaceae > Lysinibacillus. Next base: position 28,176 of record JAVWKG010000004.1, read on the forward strand.
TGTTGTTAAACGTGTGAAATTAACTTGGTTCCTTACAACGTTATTTGTTATTGCTGTTGCATTCTCGATGTTTGGCTTCTTGCGCGTTGTGAATGAAGACACAACGAAAGATTTTAACAATCGTGAGCAACCGGATGTAGAATTAACGGAGACTGAAAAAGATAAGCTTATTACTGTAGAACGAAAAGTGAACTTAACACCAAAATGGATGCGTTCATTGAATGGTGAAAGTGTAACAGGTCATATTGTATTAAGTAAGATTATGGAATATACAGAAGAAGAGGGTTACTTAAAGGGCGAATTACACAAGGGTGTTTTCACTACAATCTTACCAGGCGAACAAATTTCACCTCGCATGAAGGTAACTGAAGTTGTAAACTCTTTAAGTGTCGAAGAAGGTAAATTTATTACACGTGAAGGAAGAACGACGACACCAACGTTTATTGGTCAATTGTTCTTAGATGGTGGTTATTTGCTTGTAGCACTTGGCTTCTTACTATACGGTGTATTAATTTCGTTAATTTATAACAAAGTGAAGGAAAGCGGTATTCGTAGCTTCCATTCGGTGGCATATGCATTTGTTATTACAGTATTTACAGTATCGATGCACACCGGGTTACTCGATTTAATCTTTATACTGATGCTTGGATTTGTGGTCTTAGCATCGTCGATGATTAAAAAGGAAAGAAAACTACAAGTATAAAAATAGCTGCTATCTAGGTTGCGTCATGCAACTTGGGTAGCAGTTTTTTGTTTGCGTAGGTGTGGAGACGCTCAAGATTGGAAGTAGGTCGCTCCAGTTTGTATTGAAGTCGCTCGAGTCCGCTTGAAAAACGGCTCCACATGACAGTTCAATGTCATGTGGAGCCGTTCGTTATTTTATTTAACTGTAGGAATGACGTTTACATAGTCTTTGCTAACATACACTGGGCTGTCATGTAGCTGGTCTGATAGAATCTCGTACCAGCCTGGTGTTTGTGAGCTTGTAATAATGATAGGCATACCACTTCGAGGGTAAGTGAATAATGGTTTATTACCTGAAGTAGTTGGAATCGTACGCACATTAAGTGGCGTAGTCGTCGTTAAGCCGATTGTATAAGGTGTTTTAGCGTCCTTGAAGCCCATTGCTTTGTCAGCACGGTAATAGTGACCAGCTGCTTTAGCTCCCCAGAAAGGATCGGAAGCATATTTCACATTAAATCCAAATGCTTTTGAGCCGAAAACAGCACCATGTGCATAACGACCTGTTGGCGGGATATAGTTTTTTTGCCAAAACGCATTCATTAATTCATTCACATTTGCTTCTATACTGTCGAAACTTTCATTTAATGGATCCGTATCGTAGACGTAGAGCCCGAAAATATTATTATAATCTTGCGCATGTTTACTCATGCCAAAGTTACTTTCGTGTTGCCCTAGAGCCAATATAAGCATGGCGTTAACTTGATGCTTAGCTTCAACTTCTTTTAATATCTTACCTAGACCGATTAATTTACTCTTTGTAGTTGCTTCTTTGTATGCAGTGGCACCAGATTTTTCGCGATCAGTTAGTATTTGCATAATATACTGATCGATTTCTTCAGCTGTATATTGCGTTTTAGCGCGTGCTGGTAAAAACTGATAGTAGTTATAAGCTTCACCTTTTGATGAACCACTGGCATTTGAAAAATTGATGCCGTTCCAACTATAGTATTTTTCACCTGGTTTCATGAATGCAGGGGCTTTACCGTAAGTGTAGGGAACGCTACCCTTTGTTTCATGGTTGTAGATGGTATGTCTAATTTCGCCATTAATATTTTCATAATAAGCGCGTCCTTTACTTAATGAAAACGGGATAAGTATAACATCCGCGTGCTTTAAATAACCAACTTGTCCTGCTAAGCGAACTTTTACTTGTTTTTCATCACTACTCAAATATTCCATTTCAGTATTACCGGCAACGCCAATTTGGTCTTTCACTTTTTCAGAATACAGTGCGACGTATTTATTTGTCACAACATACCCTGAAGCCATCTTGATGATTTTATCGTTTAGCACGATGACTTGCGTGTTTTTAGTAATTGCTTTTTCGGCTGCTTCAAAACTTGAGTAGCTTGCGTTTCCAACGAGAGCCCCGTTAGAAATTTCCTTTACATAATATGTAGAAAAATCCGCGTCTTTGTCACCAGTTAGAAGCATTAAACGTTGAATAAATGTTGCAGATTGTCCAATTGTTGCATTATTCTTTGGCTTGAAGTAGCCATTATCGCCTTTAATAATACCTAGTTTTGCAGCAATTGCCACGGCTTGTCTTTTATCAGGACCAATCGCGTCGTTGTCTTTAAATTTTTCAGATGATGTGCCTTTAGGGTACTTCAAATAATCTAAAGTGCGATCAATCATTACAGCCATATGCTCTCTTGTGATGGCGTTGACAGGTTTGAATGACCCATCATCATAGCCAGTAATAATGCCAACTGCAGCTGCACGCTGAATGTCTACGGCAAAGGCGTATGTGTCAGGCACATCTGTGAAACGGATATCTTCTCCGCCTGTTAAATTTAAAACTTTTGATAAATAAGAGGCAAATTCACCACGCGTGACTTTTTTACTTGGGTCTGCATCAGGTGATAGTGCATTTTTCTTGATTAAATAACGTAATCCGTTCTCATGAACATGCCCTGAAAATGCATCTGCAGAAGCAACGTTCATGTTGACGAATAACGAAGTCATTAATGCGACGATCAGAGAAAATATAGTAAGCTTTTTCAATTTTAATACCCCTCCTAATCTATTAACTTATATTTTAACAAAGATAGAGAGTGGTTATAAGAGACAAATGTTTTAATTCTATTAAAAAATTGCGAAAAATAATTATATGACAAAAAAGTCTAGTAAAAAATCCTTGTATCAATTAATTGGAAAGGAAGAAAATTGAATGTTTCATAGCTATTTTGATTTGTTTTTGATAGTGTTATAGAGGAAAAGATAGAAAGGAAGGTGTAGGCTCTCTTACTATTTAAAAGAGCAGAATAATAATGAAAAAAGTCCAAAGAAATTTATTTATTTTAGTCGTATTAATGGCAATGATGATCAGTCCGATGAACGCCTATGCATTCCAAACAGTAAAAAAGGAATATCCGCTTTCTCAAGGTGTTCAATATAAGCAATATACACATAAAGGTACTAGTACTAACACGATTAATCACCTTGCTGTCAATGTGGGTGATCCTACAACGAATGTTCAACTAGGCATGCCGGCAGTAGTAAATGGTAAGGAGTCAACTACTGCAATGGCAACACGACTTTCAAAGGAAGGAAAGCGTGTTGTTGGTGCAGTTAATGCCAGTTTTTTCAATATGTCAAGAGGATATCCACTGTACTTGCTTGCGCAAAATAATGTGATTTTAAATGGTGGTACAGTTTCAAATGGTGCCGACGAATATATGAGTGTGCCAACAGCTTTTGGTATGACATCAGATGGACGTGGCGTAATTGATTATTTTGATTTTGATGTGACATTAGCTCATAAAGGAACAAATTATGAAATGTCTGGTCTCAATCGCGAGCGAGTAATTCATGAGGCAGTTATTTATACACCACAATTTTATAGTAAAACGACAGATACAAATGAATATGGTTTTGAAGTAGTTGTTGATACAGGCAAACCAATTACTGAAAATAAGTTTGGTCAAACTTTAACAGGAAAAGTTACGAAAATTAAACCATATGGCTCAAAAGAAAAATTAGCGATTCCACCTACAGGGTTTGTTGTCTCACTTCAAGGTGGCGACTGGCATAGCAAATTAGGGCATGTAACTATTGGCGATGATATAAGTGTGAACTTCTCAGTCGATAAACTTTGGCAAAATGCACAGTTTATATTAGCGAGTGGTCCTTATTTAGTAAAAGATAATAAGCCATATATTATGATGAGTACTTCTAGTCAACGAGCGAAATTAGTAACATCTAGAACAATAGTGGGAACAAGTAATAATGGGCAAACCGTGCATCTCATTACAATAGATGGTGGGCAAAGCCATAGTAAAGGGATGAATATGGTACAACTAGCAAACTATTTAATAGCGCTAGGTATCGATCGAGCAATTAACCTCGATGGTGGTGGTTCAACGACAATGGGTATTCGCAACTATGGCAGTAATAATGTCGTGTTAGCGAATTTACCATCGAATGCAGGAAATCACCAGCGTTTAGTGTCGGCTACGTTACAGGCAGTAAGCACAGCTCCAACTGGTAAGGCACAGCATATTAAGTTTACGAATAGCACAAACTACGCAACGCTTTTAGCAGGTGCTTCTTCAAAAGTTAGCGTGCAATATATGTTAGATGGAAACTACAATACATTACCTTTAGATGGGCGTGTTTCTCTAGCTACTCAAAATGGTAACTTAAACGTTAATGGACTAAATTTCACCGCGACAAAGCCAGGTGATGATCGAATATACATTGGTTATGATGGCTCGGCAGTACAATCATTTCCTGTGAAAGTTGTGGCAGCCCCGACAACTATGACTGTATCACCAAGCTCAAAAACAATGGATGTAGGTGAATCCGTTACGTTTACTGTAAATGCGAAAGATGCGAACGGAAAAGCGATTGTTTATGAGCCTAACCAATTAAAATGGTCGGTTGAAGGAAATATAGGTACGATTACAAGTGGTGGTAAATTCACTGCCAATAAAGCAAATGGCTCTGGGAAAGTTACGGCAACTTTAGGCACTAAATCTGTTTCTGTCAATGTAAATACAGCAAAGACAGAATTGTTTAAAGATGTTCCGTCAAACTATCCGTATTATAAAGAAATAGAGTATTTAACGAAAAACAAAATAATAACAGGTTATCAAGAAGATGGTACATTCAGACCGGGCAATCAACTAACACGTGGTCATGCCGCGGTTATCATTAGCCGAGCATTAAAATTAGATACAAACAATGTGAGTAACCCGAAATTCAAAGATATTCCGACTAGTCATCCATATTATAAGGAGATTGCGGCTGTTGTCGAAGTAGGTATAATGAGTGGTAAAAGTAAAGATGTATTTGATTCGAAAGCGAACTTAACAAGGGCGCAAATGGCTAAAATTATAGCAATTGCCTATAACTTAGAAGGTACTAGTAAAATAGTATTTAAAGATGTAGCAAAAGATAACTGGGCATATGACTATATTCAAGCATTAGCAGCAAATAAAGTGACGACTGGTTACGAAGGGAATTTATATAAACCTTTCCAACCAATAACAAGAGCCCATTTCAGTGTGTTCTTATACAGAGCAATCCATAGATAAAAAATAGACAGTTTCGCCTAGCTTTTTTCAGGTGAAACTGTTTTTTTATGGCTTACAAAAGAATGATTTACCTGTTATATGGTATAATCTTCGTATTAAAAGATAAAAGGATGTAGTTTAATGAAAATAGGCATTGTGGGGAATTACGGTAATGATAATAATGGTGATGAGTCCATATTATTCGGCATTCTTCAACAAGTAAAACAAACGTTTTCGGTGACGAGTGATGATATTACTGTTTTTAGTAATAATACGCAACAGACATCCGAACGTTATGGGGTACATAGTTATCCGCTGTATTATAAAAAGGGCAATTTATATAAAACGTTTATTCACACATATAAAAATAACAAGCAATTTGTTTCTACATTTGATCTATTAATTATTGGCGGTGGCGGTATATTAATGGATTTTTATAGGCGTGAAGCCCATCTTTTTGGAACGTATGCCATGATGGCAAAACAAAGTAATACACCTTATATTGTATATGGTTGTGGTGCAGGGCCACTTGATACGATTACAGGGAGGCTTATGATTCGCTTGATGTGTAAATATGCAGATAGTGTTTCAGTGCGTGATCCGCAGTCTAAGCAATTATTAGAGAATATTGGTGTTAAAAAAGAGGTGGATATTATCGGAGATCCCGCTTTTACACTAAAAATAGCTCGAGATAGCTATGCAGAAAAGCCATTGGATATAGGTGTTTCTGCTGTACCATATTACAATGCTAATTATTGGCCTGAAGGTGATTTGGTAAAATACGATGCCTATATTAAAAGTATGGCTCGAAATTTAGATAATGTCATTTCGCAGCAAAATGTTAATATTACATTTTTCGCAACGAAATATCCTCAAGATGTTACGGTGACAAAAGATATTCAAAAGCATATGCAACACGCTATTAAAACGAAAATAATTGATGAAAATCTTACGCCTGAACGCTTGCTTGAAGTGACTGGTAAGCTTGATATTATTATCGGTACTCGCTTACATTCATTAATACTCGCTACGGATGCGGAAACACCTATTATTGCTATTTCGTATCATACAAAAGTAAAGGATTTCATGTCATTTATTGGTGCGGCGGATCGTTGTATCCAAATGGATGATTTGAAAACTGATGAATATGGATTATCAAAAGCAGTTAGTAAAATGAGTAACAACTGGCAGCAGACAATTTTAGATACAAAGCAAATTGCGACACATATTCATAGTGAAGCGATGAAAGGTATGGAATTAATGAAAAAGGCGGTGACACGTCTATGAAAAAAGTACTCGTTATAAGCAATATGTATCCAACACCAGCGCATTTATCGTTTGGCATTTTTGTGAAAAACCAAGTGTTGGCACTTGAAAAAGCAGGAATGGATGTTGAAATTGCAGCGAATACAAATCCAGCGACAGGTAAGAAAAATACAATTACGAAATATGCGAAATGGGGCTTTACGACATTAGTAAAGGGCTTTAAAATGCGTAAGTCTATTGATGTCACACATGCACATTATGTGTTTCCATCTGGCATGTTATCGTTGCTGTTGAAAAAAATGTTTGGTATTCCATATGTTGTGACAGCTCATGGCGGCGATATTGAACGTATGGCAAAGAAAAGTCCGAGAATACGCAATTGGACAGCAAGCATTTTGCGTGAAAGTGAGCATGTGATTGCAGTTGGTCCAGTATTAGCGCAGCAAATTGAGCAGGATTTTGGCATTGCGAAAGAAAAGATTTCGATCGTCAGTATGGGTGTGAACCGTGAAGTATTCTCAGAAGGCCATCAAGCGACAGCGCGCAAAGAATTACAAATAGCATCAGAACCTTTTGTTTTCCTTTTTGTTGGAAATGTTATTAAGCAAAAAGGGGTAGAGGAGCTATTACGGGCATTCCAAATGCTGAAAAAGGAAGTAAATCGCCCTGTAGAGCTTGTCATTATTGGTTCTAGAAGAGATGGAAACTTCATACAGTCATTGCAGCCTTTTGTTAGTGATGAGGTTCGCTTTATTGATCCGTTAAAGCAGGACGAGCTTGTCAAGTGGTTCCAGGCGAGTGATGTTTTCGTTCTTCCATCACATTTGGAGGGCTTCGGGTTAGTAGCACTAGAAGCACTTGCGACAAATACGCCAGTCATTGCATCAGAGGTAGGTGGGCTTGTGTCGCTACTTGGTGAAGGTGCGGGGCACTTAGTGGTATCTGAAAATACTACAGCTCTATGTGATGAAATGCTTCGTGCAGTGAATACGCAGAAGGAACTGTACTTGAACCGTGAAGCGGTCGAACAAGTGCTAGCTATTCATGATGAAAAAAATATTACCGCACAGTGCATAGATATTTATAAGTCGGCCATTAAAGGTGGAAAAGGCTTATGAATAAATTTCTCAAAATTATTGGCGCAGTAGCAATTATTAATATTGTAGCGCGTGTATTTGGCTTTTTACGTGAAATGATTATCGGTTTTCAATATGGTAGTGGTCATACTGCTGATAGTATTTTCACGGCATATACGATTCCAAACTTTTTATATTTAGTAGTTGGTGGTGCATTTACCACTGCGATCATCTCGATCTATAATCGAGAAACAACGGACCGCGCCTTATTCGTTAAGCAGTCATTTACAATCGTTATTGTAACTGTAACTCTGATGACCGCTATTATGATAGGTTTTGCAAATCCAATTTTGGAAGTTTTTAATAAAGAAAAAATGGCGCAGGGTCTTATTAGTGAAAATGATATAGCTTTAACGAAATATTTGTATTATTGGATGATGCCATCGTCTATTTTACTAGTGCTCTCTTCTTGGTATAGTGGTTTATTAAATGTTAATCAAAAATTCCATTTATCGAGTTTTGCTATTTTAATATATAATGCCATTTTCTTAGTTATTGCAGTAGTGTTGTCAGTAACTTCTCTCGGTGCAATTGGATATGGTATTAGTGCTTTATTAAGTGCAGCTATAATGGTGTATTTTTTAATAAGAGGTTACCGTAAACTGGATTTATTCCCGGTAGGTCTGTCATTTGAAAGAAATATGTCAACAAAGCAGCTGTGGATAATGGTTTTGCCAATCATGCTTGGTGGCGCAACGATTCAGCTTTATGCATTAATGCATCGCTTATTTGCGGGAATGTTATCAGAAGGGGCAGTTGCTGCTGTCAATTACGCTTCTAGATTAATGCAGTTCCCACAAGCGATTTTAATTACGGCTGTAACAACAGTTATTTTTCCAATATTGAGTCAAAAGGAAGCTATTCAGGACAATGCTTCTATAAAAAATCTGTATTCAAAAGGCTTGCATTATTTATTTTTATTGATGGTACCAGTAACGATTTATTCTTACTTTTATGCAGAAAATCTTATACAGGTAATTTTCGAGTACGGTAAGTTCGATGCAAAATCCACAGCAATGACATGGCCAGTGCTCGCAATTTTCGTGCTTTCTATGTATTTCCTTGCGGTTAATGCCTACGTTACACGTTTTTACTATGCAAAGGGCGACTCAATGGCACCGGTTGTCTTTAGTTTAATTAATGTATTCGGTGTGAACATCGTAGTTATTATGATGTATATCAATACGTTAGGGGCAGTGGCGATTGCATGGGGGACATTAATTAGTTCGATTGTGAACTTTGTCATGCTCGTTGTATACGCAGGTTTCAAGTATGATTTGAAAATGAACATTTTCAGTAAAGAGCTACAATTTTTCAGAGCGATTCCGTCGATGCTCATCATTTTAGTTGTGATGTATTTCTCAAGTGAATATTTAGTATTCGATTATAAATGGCTTACATTTATTGTTGGGATGATAATTTTTGGAGCAACTTTAATCGGTTCTTATTTACTTTTTGGTGTGAAAGAAGTGCAAGAATTAGCAGATAAGTTAAAAAAGAAACTATTAAAACAGTAACTTCAAAACATCTGATAAGTTTAGCTGCTTAATAACAGGTATGACTGATAAATTAGTTTTCACTAAAAGAGCGAATCCACAGAGATTCGCTCTTTTTTACATACAAAGTATCTTTTAGAGCAAGGCGTGGAAGTAAAAGCGCCGATAGAAAGTGGAAAAGCGCTGATAGAGCTGTGTAAACGCCGATAGTATCAAGAAAACCGCTGATAGTACTCAACAAGCAAAGCATATTTTCACAACATATGACAGAAGTGAAAAAAGAGCGAATCTGCAGCGATTCGCTCTTTTAGCTTCTAAATGATTTATTGTCCAACATTACTTCGCTACATTGATACGCATATACATACCTTTTGATAACGGGCGTCCTTCTGTGGATTTCAAAGTAGGGTCAACAATTAGCATGTAGGATTGCCCTTTTTTTAACGCCTTATTAGGTGTAATGATGAGTGATTGATTGTTGTCAATCTTTGTTGTAACAGCTATTTCATCACCGCCTAATGTGACGATTTTGACGGCATTATTCGGAATAGAAGGAGCAATATCTTTTGAAAAATTCACTTTGAATGTTTTAGATGTTTTGACATTTTTCATGCTAGGTAATTGTTTATAGGCACTATACTGCTCTTTCAGTGCATCGAAATGCGCCTGGAAAATAGGTGGAGAAGTAGTAGTCACATGAGGTGTGACACCTTTATCTTGAATTTGCTGTAACTTAGGACCTGTGAAATTGCCAATCGTCAGTTTTAGTAAGCTACCGTCTGATAAGTCAAAGAAACCTTGCATAACGCCTTTGCCATACGTTGTTTCACCGTAAAGAATAGCAGAATCTTGATCTTTCAGAGAAGCGGCCACCATTTCAGAGGCGCTCGCACTGTAACGATTTACTAATATTCTTGTATTTTTAGGGAACTTTTTACTTTGTCGTACAGCGTGAACAGTTTCCGTGTCATAAGTTGTTTTTACTACAAATGCAATCGGGGCATTTGGAAACAGCCCTACTAGTTGTTCCGCAGTTGAGACATAGCCGCCACCATTATTTTGTAAGTCGAGTATATACGAAGTGGCACCTCTTTGAGCTAATTGAATTAAGGCTTTTCTTACGAGTGTTGCGCCATCTTCTGAAAATGAAGACATGGAAATATAGCCGACATTGCCGTATAGCATTTCGTATTCAACATTTGGTAATGAAAACTTTGTACGTACAATTGTTTTTGTCGAGACACTTCCATCTACATGCTGGATTGTCACTTGTACGGAAGAATGTTCATCTCCGACTAGCAAAGATGAGGTTTCTGATATATTTTTGCCGACAATAGATTGTCCGTTCACACCTATAATAATATCTCCTGGAACAAGACCTGCTTTAGAAGCACCACTCTTATCGATGACTTTTAAAATTTGTATGCCTTCCTCGTGTTCTTCGATAACAACACCAATGCCGATCGTTGTAAGCTCGATACTATTGTTGAAAGCTTCATACTCTTCTTTCGTAAAATGCATAGAATAAGGATCAAGTAACTCGACAATTTCTGAAACGGTTGTTGCTTTTGATAAGTCACCACTTAGTGTGCCGATGTAATAGTCAGTAACGAGTTTTTTTATTTCATTGACAAGTGATGGGTTCGCTTCGGCACTAGTCGTATTTGCCGCAGCAAGTGAAGCAGCTACTGGTGAAAAGAGTACGCTGAATACAAGCATCAAAGATAAAATAATTTTTTTCAAACCAAACACCCCTTTTTAGATACTCCTAGTGTAAATGATTTCTGAAAATTCATCTAGTTATTTCGAGTAAATGAAATGAAAAAAAGCATGTTAGCTCGTTGGAAGCTAACATGCCTGTGATTATTAATCTTTTGACAGAACGTGAATGATGAAGCCGGCTACTGCACCGACAATAGCAGGTAGTAACCAACCAAGGCTTTCACCATAAAACGGTAAAATGTTCAGTAAATTTTCATATGCAGGAATAATAATTTTCATCTGTTTTAATCCATCGTAAAGACTAACGAAAAATGTTGGAATTAATGCGAATATATAAACGACGCGACCACCTTTGAAGAGGTTGTCCATAAGTGATAACACCATTAACACCATCGCTAATGGATAGATGATTAGTAATACCGGTAATGACGCGCTAATCAATGTAGATAGTCCAACATTCGTAATCGCTAAACTAAAAATAGTGAAAGTAATTAAAAATTGCTTATATGAATATTTAGGGAATAACCTATGGAAAAATTGTGCATTGGCTGTTAGTAAGCCAACAGCAGTTGAAATACATGCTAGTAAAATGGTAGCCGATAAAATGATGCTACCTAGGCTTCCAAATAGTGCTTCAGCTGATTTTGCAATGATGACACCACCATTATCTGAGATGCCAATTACATCAACACTTGTACTACCAATATAACCAAGTGAAACATAAACAAATGCAAGTCCGATGGCTGCGATAACACCAGCGAAAATCGATGTATTTACTTGTTTCTTAGGATCATGTATGCCCATACCACGTAAAGTTTGTAATATGACAATCCCGAATACAAGTGCACCAAGCACATCCATTGTTAAGTAACCTTGTATAAAACCTTCTGAGAACGGTGAAGTTTTGTAGCTATCGATAGCTGAACCTACTTCGCCCATAGGTGATATAAAGCTTTTCACAGCTAGTATTAATATGATAAGTAGTAGGATAGGTGTTAAAATTTTCCCGATGCGATCAACTAATTTCGTAGGGTTAATCGCTAAATATAGAACAAATGTGAAAAATACTAAAGACGTTATAAATAACGGTATCCAGCTGTCTAAGGCTGCTTGCGGTAAAAATGGAGCGACCCCGATTTCATATGACACCGAACCTGTACGAGGAACTGCGAAAAATGGCCCGATTGCTAAGTACACAATGGAAGTGAAAATAATGCCGAATACAGGGTGGACACGGTTAGCTAATAATTGTAAATCGCCGCCTGCCTTAGCAACTGCGACAATGGCTAGTAATGGTAAGCCAACACCTGTTATTAAAAAGCCAATCATTGCAGGTAAAATATTTTCGCCAGCCTGCTGACCTAGTAGTGGGGGAAAGATAATATTTCCTGCTCCAAGGAACAATGCGAATAATAGCAAACCAACTGCTAAATTCTCTTTGATGAAGCGTGTGAAATTTTGCATAGTGAATTAGGAACTCCTTTTAAGTTGAAAAGATGAAACTTTCAAAAAATTTTGAATACAGAACTGTATGATATCATGAAGTTACCAAAATCACAACGAATTCATATATTAGTATAGTCGGATTTAGTCGGATTCTGTAGGATTTTCAAAATGTTCAAAAAATTGTCGACAATAGCATGTCAATCCCAACAAGAATCTAGTATGATAGATACACAAGGACTCATTTTATCATAACTGGGGGTATTTTGGTATGAAAAAGTTACGAAAGATTAGAATTTTAGCTTTATCAACAATAGCCGCTTCATTTTTTGCAATTCAGACAGTTGAAGCTTCGACATATACTGTGCAAAAAGGAGACACTTTATCCAAAATAGCCAAGGAACATAAAATATCTGTTGTCGATTTGAAAAAGTGGAACAAGTTAACCGCGGATATTATTTATGTCGATCAAAAATTACAAGTTGCGAACACTAATGGCAACACCAATTTACCAAATCCTCCAAATTCAAATGGTGGATCGTCTACTATTCAAACTACAACACATACTGTTGTTAAAGGTGACACACTATCTAAAATTGCTCAAAATTACAAGAGTACTGTCAATGCAATTAAAGAATTGAATAAATTAAAGACAGATGCCATTTTTATTGGTCAAAAATTAATTGTTTCTACTCAAGCAACATCGAATGAACCTGCACCGCCTATACATAATAACGATACTTCCTATGAATCAGCTTTGAAAAAGGTTATAACTAAAAACCCAACAGTCGCTGGGCAAGCTACTTATGCGAAAACAATTGAAGTGGCCAACAAGTTAGTAGGCACGCCATATTTGTTCGGTGGCAATACACCGAGTGGTTTAGATTGTAGCGGCTTTATTTTTTATACGTTCAATCAAGCAGGGCTGAAAATTGCACGAGATAGCAGCGAAGGCTATTTCTTTGGCAATACAACAAAAGTGGCCAAGCCTGTAGCGGGTGACCTTGTATTTTTCGAAAAAACATATAAAGACGGCATTTCACATATGGGCATTTATTTGGGTAACAATAAATTCATCCATGCAGGCACAGATGGCGTAGAAATCTCGGACGTAACCTACCAATACTGGTCGTCTAGATTAGTTGCGTACAAGCGATTTGATGGTATTCCTAGTACAAAGTAAGACTTATAAATTGCAAGGCACATGATAATTGTGCCTTGTTTTTTTTCGGTTTTTACTTAAAAAGAGCGATTTCGATCTTTTTTGAACATACAAATTGTTTTTTAGTGCAGAAAGTCGAGAAAAGCGTGTTCGAAGTGCAGTGAAATGCTCTCTCGGGCATCGAATACATGCTTTGCGAAGCGAATTATTCACTGGCAGCATGAATTTACTCTCGAATTGGAGCTCATTACTCTCGAAAGCGGTTTTCTACATGTAATTGAACGGCAAAGAGAGGATTAAGTTCGATTAGTAAAGATCGGTTTTTAAGTGCGCACGATGCGCCTCAACTTAAAAAACAGCACAAAAAAGAAATGCCATAAAAATACGGCATTTCTTTCTTTGTTACTAGTTTTGTGTTAAGCGTGCAGTCCAACGAGATAGGTCCGCATCCTCTGCATCTACTAATTCAGCAGGGAAGAGGAATGTCCATGGCTTCGTTGAATTTGCTTGTACTGTTAAGATAGGATCCATTTTGAATGACCCTTTGGCAATTTGTTTATTATTAGCATCGATAATCTCGAATGGCAATTGTTCAAGATTAATAGATTTGTTGTAACCGTTGCGGATAAAGATTGAAACATTTAAGCCGCCATCATCAGTCAATTGAGCTTGTAAACCAGTGAAGTTCACTTCTGTTTCGCCAAGCTTTGGTAATGATTTAACGATTTTTGCTAGCTCTTCTTTTTGAGCTGCTGGTAATTGCTCTTCCCAAGAAGGCTCTAATTCTAATTGGTGACCACGTAATGAAACAAGGTTAAAAGCTATTTTCCAGCCATCTTCAGGCACTTCCTCTGTTTTCAAAGAAGATTTACCGAATTCGAATACCCATGGGCGGGCACTTTCAGCAGGAATTGTACCAAGCGCTTTAAAGTCAAATGTCTTTGCCGCAAGAAGTTCATCGTTTTTATCGAAAATGAACAGTTCAATTTCACCAAGCTCAATCGCTTGAGGTAGTGAAGAACGGAAGAAGGCACGTACTTGCCAGCTGCTGTTTTTCGCATCTTCTTCAATGCTAATAGAAGAAAGTGATAGCTGATTTGGTTTTAGCGGATCTAAATCGTTTGCTAAAAAGTTGAAAATATATTGTTGCTCTTGTGGTACATTCCATTCAGGATGGAATGATAATTTTGTTTTAACATCACGGTTAGGATTTTGATTGTTTGGCGTAGTGTTTTTTACTAAATCCTTCGAATCAACTACGTTTTCCTTACCTACAGTGTCTGACTTTTTAAAAAATGAGAATAAGCTCATTGATGTTATTCCTCCTGTTCAGCCTCAAGCATTTTCATGAAAGCTGTAATTTCGATAATAATTGAACGGCGTAATTCTTGGAAGTTTTTCCCAAAAATTTCTAAGCCTTCTCGTTGATAAATACGCATAGGGTCTTCTTGTTGATAATGACGTAAGCCAATACCTTCTTTTAAGTGAGACATAGCTTCTAAATGTTTCACCCATCCGCTATCAAGGTAGCCAAGCATTACTTGAGGAATGACAGCCATAACACGGTCGTTTTCTGCGAATTTTTCCATTTGGGCAGTTAATTCATCAACAGAGTCCTGCAAATTATTTAAGATATCTGCTACTTTTCGAACTTCTCTATTAACCGTGATTGGTGATGAAAACAGCGTATTAAGTGTTTTTTCCATTTGTTCGAAATCCCATTCAATGGAAGGAAGTTCATCTGGTGCTTCATCGCGAACAGCAAAATCCACTGTTTCAAGAAGCATTTTCTTTAGTTCACCCATTAAGTCTTCGCCAAGTAAAATGCGATCACGTAAACCGTAAATAACGCCACGTTGGTCATTAATCACATCATCAAGTTTTAAATTATATTCACGCATGCCATACTGTGAGCCTTCGACAATACGCTGTGTGCGATCTATTAGTTCTTGGGCATCTTTGTTTTGAATAATATCCGTGTTATCTACAACAATTTTAGTTGTAAATTTCTCAACTTCTTCTTTTGCGAAGCGACGGAACATATCATCTTCAATAGAGATAACGAAACGCGTTTCGCCGATATCACCTTGACGGCCTGAACGACCACGAAGTTGATTGTCTACACGACGACTTTCATGCTTCTCAGTACCAAGCACAAACAGACCACCTAATTCAGGAACTTCTTCACCTAAAACAATATCTGTTCCGCGACCTGCCATGTTTGTAGCAACAGTAATACGTCCTTTTTGTCCTGCTTCTGAAATGAGTTCAACTTCTTGTTCAACTGTTTTTGCGTTGAGCAACTGGAAAGATAGACCTTCTTTTTTCAAATAGCTAGCAACTGTTTCAGATTGTAAAATTGACGTTGTACCAATTAGGATAGGTTGTCCTTTAGCATGACGACGTTTTGTTTCTTCCGCGACAAATTTATATTTTGCTTCTTGCGTTTTAAAAATCACATCGGGTTGGTCGGTACGTAAGCGCGGACGGTTTGTAGGGATTTGAATAACATCCATACCGTACACTTCGCGAATTTCCTTTTCTTGTGTTTTCGCTGTACCTGTCATACCTGATAGCTTAGGGTACATACGGAAGTAATTTTGAATCGTAATTTGGGCTTGCGCTTTGTTTTCTTCGGTAATCGTTACACCTTCTTTTGCTTCAATCGCTTGGTGTAAACCGTCTGAAAGGGAACGACCTTCTAAAATACGACCTGTAAACATATCAACTAGCTCAATTTTGTCATCTTTAATGATGTAATCAACATCACGCTGAAACATGACATGTGCACGTACAGCTTGGATAACATAGTGATAAAGTGTTTGATGTTCCAAATCATATAAATTGTCGACATTGAAGGCGGCTTCCACTTTTTCAATGCCTTGCTCAGTTAAAGAAGTGGCTTTTGTTTCATCATCATAGTCATAATCTTCGTCAACTACAAAACGCTTTGCTAGTAGTGCTGAAATACGGTGAAGTTCCTCATTTGCAGACATTTTACCTGCAATGATTAGCGGTGTTTTCGCTTCATCAATAAGCACACTGTCCACTTCGTCGATAATTGCGAAATGGTATGGGCGCTGTGTTTTTTCAGCCATGCTATGCGCCATATTGTCACGCAAATAATCGAATCCAAATTCAGTTCCTACACCGTAAGTAATATCAGCGTTGTATGCACGTTTCTTAGCATCAGGTTCCATCATTGGTACATTTAAGCCAACTGTTAAACCAAGGAATTCATGGATTTGTCCGATTAACTCGAAGTCTCGTTTTGCTAAGTAATCATTCACGGTAATGACGTGGACGCCTTTACCTTCCAATGCGCGAACATAAGAGGGAAGGGAAGCGACTAATGTTTTACCTTCACCTGTAGGCATTTCGGCAATGTTACCTTCAGTTAGAACAAGACCACCGATTAATTGCACATCAAAGTGACGCATATTTAATACACGTTTTGAAGCTTCGCGTACAACGGCAAATGCGTCAGGAATAATTGACGTAATAGACTCGCCGTTTTCTATACGTTCCTTGAAGACAAAAGTCATTTCTTTTAATGCTTCGTCCGATTTATTAACGTAAATTTCTTCAAGTTTATTAATTTGATCTACTATTTTATAGTAGCGCTTTAATTGACGAGCACTTGTTTGCTCGTTATTTCGTTTGAAAATTGAGAACATGAGTTTACGCTCCTTTGGGATTGTCTATTAGATAGACACTTCATTATTCTATCAAATTTTATGTAACATGACTACATAACTCATTGAATGAGAATAGGAAAAATCGGAAAAAATAATTATAGGTGTCATAACAGGTAAATGATGATTTAGTTTAGAAAAAGTATATTTAAACTGTATGACGTGGTATAATCATGATGGATTTGAATGTATATTATTATTTGAGGAGGAGAGACATGCTATATGTGTCTTTAATAGCAGCATTTGTTGCTTCCATTTTATTAACTCCGTTAGTCAAGCGCTTAGCGTTTAGAATAGGTGCCGTAGATGCGCCAAACTATAGAAAAGTTCATGCACGCATTATGCCACGACTTGGAGGTCTGGCAATTTTCCTTGCGTTTTTAATAGGTGTGGCCATACTTTATCCATTTTTAATAAGTGTACCACCGGAGAATACAAGCGAATATAGTTTACTTGCAATTATTATTGGTGCTTTAATTATCGTTTTAACAGGCGTTGTGGATGATATGCGTGAAATATCAGCGAAGGCGAAAATGCTTGGTCAGTTGATAGCGGCATTAATTATCGTATTTGTAGGTGGTATTCAAATTGATAACATTAACCTGCCATTTGGTGGTGTGTTAGATTTTGGATTCCTAAGTATTCCTTTAACGATTCTTTGGATTGTAGGTATTACAAATGCCATAAATTTAATTGATGGGTTAGATGGTTTAGCAGCTGGTGTTTCGTCGATTGCGTTAATTACTTTAGCGGGTATGGCTTTTATTATGAGCAATATGTTCGTATTAGCGATTGCGGCAATTTTAGCAGCAGCAACAATAGGTTTCTTATTTTACAATTTCCACCCAGCGAAAATTTTCATGGGTGATACGGGCGCGTTATTTTTAGGCTTTATGATTGCCGTTCTGTCGTTACTCGGCTTTAAAAATTTAACGATGATTTCATTTGTTATCCCAGTTATTATGCTAGGTATCCCAATTTCAGATACATTTTTTGCAATCGTACGTCGCTTACGAATGAAGCAAAAGTGGTCCGATCCAGATAAATCGCATTTGCATCATCGTTTGCTTGATATGGGCTTCACACATCGTCAAACGGTTTTACTCATTTACGGTATTGCCGTGATGTTTGGTTTGGCCGCGGTCATTTTCTCAATGGCAAAGGTTTGGGGAGCATTATTACTTATTACAGTAATACTAATTGCAGTGGAAATATTTGTTGAGATTATTGGCTTAGCAGGAAAGAATTATAAGCCATTACTAAATTTCGTCCGTATTTTTAATAAATAGAAAATAAACTATCATGCTTGTTCGAGTGTTCGCAAACTCGTTCGAGAATGATAGTTTTTTTGTTGGATTTCGCTCGAGTTTGGTGGGGAGTCGCTCCAGTTGGAGGTAAGGTCGCTCGAGTTTGGTGAGGAATCGCTCCAGTTAGAGGTGAGGTCGCTCGAGTTTGATGTGAAGTCGCTCCAAATCGTGATGAGGTCGCTCAAGTTTGGCGAGAAGTCGCTCGAGTTCTATTGCCAATCCCAAAATAGGAAAAGCCAAGTGAGATGTACTTTTCACTTGGCTTACTATTATTGAAGTTATTCAATTTGGGATGAATACTCCTTTGAATTAGTGCTGAAATTCGATGAGTCATTTGTTAGTTTAGCTGAATTAGGATTTATGCCTAAATGGTTTTGTAAGATTGTAGATGTTTCTTCAACTGATTCCTCGTCTAATTTGTAGTAGTAAGTACCTGTAGACATATCATCGTCACCTTCAAGTGTTAAAGTGTCAATACGAGGAATACCTTTAGTGATATAAGACATGAAAGACTTCATTTCATTGAAAGTCATATCTGTTTTCATGTTATCACCAACAGCTTTAATGACATCATCGTATTTCGTAAGGGCACCTACAGAGGCAGCCTGTTTGATGATGGCCTTCATAATTTCTTGCTGACGTTTACCACGTTCAATATCACTATCGAGTTTACGTGTTCGAGCAAGTGCTAGTGTTTCGCGACCATTTAATGTTTGTAAACCTGGTTGAAGATTAATGGCATTGCGATCAAACTCATCCTTTTCGAGCATAGCGTAAGGTACTTCGGCTTTGATACCACCTAATGCGTCAACGACATCGATGAAAGCATTGAAATTCATGCGAACATAGTAGTCTATTGGAATATCCAAAAGGTTTTCGACTGTTTCAATAGTTGCCAGTGTGCCGTCAAGATGTGCATGGGTAATTTTATCTTCATAACCTTTAGATGGAATGTGAACATAAGAATCGCGAGGGATACTTAACATTTTAACGGTTTTAGTTTTGTTATTCAGTGTCGCTAAAATAAGTGCATCTGAACGGGAGTTTTCGGCTCCTTGCCCTCGACCTTCACTATCATCAACACCGACAAAGAGCACTGAAACATTATCAGTAATAGGCTTTACTTTTTCATCGCGCAAAGAGGAAACGTCACGCCCTAGTTCTTCATGTGCCTGATTGGCAGCGTGTTCAGCCTGTTTTGTTAGAACAACGCCGTATGCTGTGACACAAATGACAAGACTTGCTGCGAGTAGTAATGTGATTTTTATTATAAGGGAAGCCTTTGAAGACTTTCTTTTTTGCTTTCGTTGATTGGACCTTTTCATTCATATTCTCCTCTGAATTTAGGAATAGTATTACATAAGATAACTTCAAAAAATAGTTCACTATTAAAATTATACTATGCAATCTGTTCATTCGACAAATAAAACTAATTAATTCACGATGAATTGTGTAAACTGTGCTTTTTCGAAAGATACTGCGGCTTGTCCATTTGTCATATCAGTTACCCAATTACAGAAGTCTTCTTCCTGTTCTTTTGGGACGGACACGATGATTTCGACGCCTTCTAAATAGCGGATTTCATCGAGTGTATACGTCGAATTTCGGATTTCATTTTCAACTTTGCCTAGCCAAGTGTAATCGACAGCGATTTTCATAAAATGATGGCATTTGCGTTCGACAACTTGAGCGGCGAGCAGACCTTCAGTAGTGGCCTTACCGTAAGCACGAATAAGTCCGCCACCGCCGAGCTTAATGCCACCAAAATAACGAGTGACGACAACGACTGTATCTTTTAAGCCTTGTTTTTTTAAAACTTCTAACATAGGGACGCCAGCTGTGCCGCTAGGTTCCCCGTCATCATTGGCCTTTTGTATATGATCGTGCTCACCAATCATATAAGCCGAGCAATTATGGGTAGCATTATGATGCATTTTTTTTATTTTTTCGATAAATAGTAAAGCTTCTTCCTCTGTTTCAGCTCGTTCGACATACGTAATGAAGCGTGATTTTGAAATGATGATTTCGCTTTCACCAAATCCTTTTACAGTTAAGTAATTAGCTCTCATAGATGATATACTCCTTTAAATGGGTTTGCTCCCAAGATAATTAATTGAGAAAATAATTATATTTTTTGTGCAAGATGATATAATAGTTTTGGATTACCTATATTAATAGTTTGAAATTAAATGCGATGCCATGTTTCGACAACGGTTAATCGTGTTAAGTAGCCTAGGCAAAATTCGTAATTTGAAAAGTAATAACACTTTAAATGTTGTTGAGTTTTGCAAAGATAAGGTAATTAGATTGGAGAAACCAAAATGTTTTCAGACACTACTTTTGATTTGAATTCACTAGATGAAGTATTTAATCGAATGCTTGAAACGATTACAAGTTCAAAAGATGATATATTTATTATAAGCGAACAAAGTCGCAGAAGCTTTGAAGAAATGCAATTAGAGTTAGAAGTTGTTCGGAAACAGATTACTGTAGTAATTGATGAAGGCGACGTGTTGGAAAAAAACACACAATTAGCCAAGCAAAGATTAGTGCAAGTAAGCAAAGCTTTTAATAATTATACCGAAGAACAAGTAAGAGATGCATATGAAACGGCTAATGATTTTCAGGTTAAGCTTTCAGTTATTAAAACACAAGAAAAACAATTACGTGATAAGCGAGATGATTTAGAAAGAAGATTGAGGGCGCTGCTCGATACAATCGAACGTGCCAATCATATAGTCAATCAAGTGAATGTTGTTTTGAATTATTTAACTTCGGATTTGAAATATGTAGGAGAAGCGCTTGAAAAGGCGAAAATAAAACAAGACTTTGGTATTCGTATTATCGCAGCACAGGAAGAAGAAAGAAAAAGATTGTCAAGAGAAATTCACGATGGTCCTGCTCAAATGATGGCAAATGTGCTCATGCGTTCAGACTTAATAGAAAGAACCTATCGTGAGAAAGGTGTCGATCAGGCGATAGCAGAAATTGCTGATTTAAAGAGTACTGTGCGAAATGCTTTATCGGAAGTACGTCGAATTATCTATGATTTACGTCCAATGGCACTCGATGATTTAGGGCTTGTACCGACATTGAAAAAGTATTTATTAACAATTAATGAGTATAATAGAGAAGTCAAAATCCATTTCCAATCACGCAGTACGGAAAAGCGTATTTCATCGAATTATGAAGTATCGATGTTCCGTTTAGTGCAAGAGTGTGTCACGAATGCAATAAAGCATGCTGAGGCTAAGGATATTTGGGTGAAACTGGAGTGGTTAAGAGATTCAGTGAACATTGTTGTAAAAGATGATGGTATTGGATTCGATCAAGAGCTCGTGAAAGATCAGTCTTTTGGATTGATCGGCATGCGAGAGCGAATTGACTTGCTAGATGGAGTAATGGAAATAGATAGTAGATTGAATACTGGCACAACCGTGTTATTTAAAATTCCATTTAATGAAAATAAAGAGAGCCATATTTAAGGGAAATTAGGAGGCAAATATTAATGACAAAAATTATTATTGTAGACGATCATCAATTATTCCGAGAAGGCGTGAAACGTATTTTAGATTTTGAAGATACATTTGACGTAGTTGCTGAAGGGGACGATGGTACGCGTGTAATCGATTTATATACTGAAAACTTGCCGGATGTCGTATTAATGGATATTAACATGCCAGGTAAAAATGGTGTAGAGGCAACAGCTGAATTAGTCGAAGTATATCCGGAAGCACGTGTGATTATGCTATCTATTCATGATGATGAAACATATGTAACACACGCATTAAAATCAGGTGCACTTGGCTATATGCTGAAAGAAATGGATGCAGATGAAATCGTTGAAGCGATTAAAATAGTTGCGAATGGCGGTTCGTACTTACATCCAAAAGTAACGAAAAATCTTGTAGCTGAATTCCGTCGACTTTCGGAGCATGAAAATAAAGGTAATTTCCATCAAACAGAAATTCGCCGTCCGTTCCATTTATTAACGAAGCGTGAATGTGAAGTACTACAATTGCTGACAGATGGCCAATCGAATCGTACAATTGGCGAAACATTATTCATCTCTGAAAAAACGGTTAAAAACCATGTTTCAAGCATTTTACAAAAAATGAATGTAAACGATCGTACACAAGCAGTAGTTACAGCTATTAAAAATGGTTGGGTAGAAGTTCGCTAGTCTGATTGCACGGTGCTGCAATGCTTTTTACAAAAAAATTACTAAGGTAACAACATCTACATAAGTCGAAACTGTTTTGGATACCGCCACTAATCCGGCATTGTTCAAAACAGTTTTTTGTTGTGAATAAGTAGCGTTTGTGCAACAAAAAAGTGTGGATGGCGTCTTTAGGTTGGAGAATAGTTGTAAATACTACATAGTGCGCAGCGGTAGGCTAAATAAGTAATTGTCGTATTTATGTGCTACAATATTGCGCGGGAGGTTTTGATATGTTGAAAAAATGTTTATTAGCAGTTGCTACGCTATTTGTACTAACTGCCTGTGGTAATGAAGATGAGAAATTGAGTGATGTAGAAAGAGAACAAGTCATTGATGAGGGTACAATCGGCTTTGAAATGAATGGCGAAGAAGTAGTTGCGGCTAAAGACATACCTGCAGAAGATAAAAAAGCGATTTTAGATGCGTTTGATGAATACATTAATGCCTTTAATGCGGAAGAAATTGATCGTTATATGCAGTTAATTTCCGAGAACTCTAAAAACTTCGATTATGAAAAAGAAAAATTATATGTGGCTGAAACATTCGAAAAGTATGACCCGAAACGAGAAGTCGAAAATGTGACAATTGCAAAATACAGCGAAAAAGAAGCGCAAGTATATGCAAATATAAAAACAGACTTAATACAAATAGATACGAATAGTAAACATGAGCTTAACGGGCGCCAAGTAACAGTGTTCATAAAAGAAGATGATACTTGGAAAGTGTCAATTGTTTCTTATATGGAAGACAATTAACAATTTAACGTCGAAGAGTAAGGGCTAAAACAATGAATAAGCGGGTTTTCGTGTAAAGGATGAAAACCCATAATATACATAAGCTACGAATTTTATAGCTCTTTACATGAATGTGGGATGAAAGCAAGATTTCATTTCACATTCATTTCTTTATGAGGTAATATATGAGGATAGGAGAGTGGGGAATCTTGAAAACGGCAATTGTAACAGATAGTACAGCATATATACCGCCCGAGGAGCGGACACGCTTGAATATTCGCATGATTCCATTGGGTGTCAACATAGCA